>JBCBHD010000046.1:0-14162 GCA_038526115.1 Pseudomonadota bacterium
GCGCCAGGGCCATTCTTCTTGATGGAATCGATCGCGTTTTCCGCGCTCGACTTGCTCGAGTAACCTTGTGTCGAGAACATAACTTCAGAGTTGTAGCTGAACCGCACGCGGAATTCACCCGCCTTGTCTTTATAGATTTCGAACTTGTGAGCCATTGTAATTCTCCCTCATATTTGAGTTTCGGAACTCGCTGAGCACCTTACAGATTGCAAAGGCCATGGCTAGCCGCTCCTCGCCTCGGCAGATGTAAAAAATCGCTGCGGCGCATAGGCTGATGAATCAATCGATCGTGTCATCGGGTCCGGCTGGTTGCCCAGCGCAATCTGTGAAGCGAGCCGCGCTGCTGCTGGTGCCGTCTGGATACCGAAGCCGCCCTGCCCCGCAAACCAGAAGAAACCACCGATCTGCGGGTCCGGACCATAGACCGGCAAACGGTCCGGCGCGAAACTGCGGAGCCCGGCCCAGCGTCGCTCAACCGCTTCGATCTGCCAGTCGGTGACATTCTGGAACCGATCAATTGCCAATGCGACGTCCAGTTCTTCAGGCGCAGCGTCGCAAGGCACGGTCGGAATTTCATCGTGTGGGCTGAGCCACAATCGGCCATTGTCAGACTTGAAGTAAAACCCGCCATTGATGTCGAGCACCAGTGGATGATCATCGGCTGCAAGCGGATCAACACGCAATTGCACGACTGTCCGTCGCTTGGGATCAATTCCAAGCGGTTGGGCTCCGGCAAGCAGGGCAAGAGGATCGGCCCAGGCTCCAGCGGCATTGACGATGGTTGAAGCGCGATAAGTCTTCCCCGCTTCGGTGATCAGCGACCAAGTGCCAGCGTCTTGCTTTAGCGAAGCAACCCGCGCCCTACAGGCCAGTTCGACACCGCTTTGTTTCAGGCTCGTGAGATAGTGCTGGTGCAAGCCTGCAACGTCGATATCAGCGCAAGCCGGTTCCCAGATCGCATCACACCAATCCGATTTGATATGCGGCGCGCGATTTTTCAGATCTAAGCCGTCAAGTCGTTCAATGGTTACACCGGTGCCAGCAAAAGTCTGCACGAACTCATCCAGCGCGGTCTTATCTTCGGCCCGCCCGACATAGAGAGCTCCGCGTGGTCGAAGAAACCTGTTCTCGCGAAGATATACACCCGATGCCAGAGTGAGAGGAACCACGCCTGGCCCGCCATAGCATTCTTCCCAGAAGGCCGCAGACCTGCCTGTTGAATGATAGCCCGGCATGTCTTCCGCTTCGAGCACAAGCACATTCGCGTATGGAGCAAGTTCAGCCGCAATGCTTGCGCCTGCCATTCCGGCGCCGATAACGGCGAAATCATAGATGATCTCGTTCATTACGCTGCCTTGCGAGGGGCCACCCGATCAAGAAACTCCGCAATCGCATCCATCGCTCGATCCCGCACTGCATCGACTTCGCGTAGGATTTCGTGATGCGCCTCTTCGCCAAATTCCGCCAGTTCGCCATGGGGCAAACGTTCAGCGGCTCGCACATTGGCAGCATGGCTAACCAATTTGTCGGACACGGTTGAAACGATCAACACAGGTGTCTGAACACTCTCCATAGCACCTACGGCCTCCAGCTCTTTCCAAGACGCGTAAGCCCGTTCAACCCAACGCCAGCTGGCCGGGCCCATGACAAGTTCTGGTCGATGCTCGCGCCACCACTGCTCATCGGAATATCGATCTGGGTCATGGGTAAGCAACTCCGACCGACCTTCCGGCAGGGCACCCGGCTTCTCACTCCATTTCCATGCCTGTCGCATCGGATCACCCACCATGGTCATCAGATTGGCAACCGCGTGAAGGATACTCAGCGGCAACGGAGGTCCCGCCATGCCCAGCATCGGCGCACTCAGAAAGACTGCGTCCGGGTCGACCTGGCCATCGACCAGAGCGCGCATGACGACATGCCCGCCCATGGAATGAGCGGCGAGCGCATGCGGACCCGGTGTCTCGGATTTCCACTCGTCCCAAAGATGCCGAAGATCTTCGACCCAAGTGTTGAAGTCGTCGATATGCCCAGTGTATTCATCATTCCCGAGGCGGCCACTGCCAGCTTGCCCGCGCCAATCCGCTCCGGTCACGCGCCAACCGGCCCGGTGCCATTCCTCAAGGCTTTCAAGGTATTTTTCGTAATTGTCGCCGCGACCGGGCAGAAACAGGATTGAGCCACGCGGCGTGGCTGTATCTCCGGGCCAATCGATCCGCCTCAAAGTATGGCCATCAGACGCCTGCCAGACTGTTTCAGTTGCCGCAGGCGGGATCGCACGGCGATCAATCGGCCGGTCAAGCTCGGCAACGCCGTTGATCTCGTTTTCACTCACGTGCCTAATATCCCGGTGCTGGTGTTGGTTACTTTTTAGTAAGCACTGACCTGTAGCACCACCCTCAAGAGGACCGACCGGACTGTCCGGACGACAACCTTTTTGGGGGCCAGATGCTTACGACGTATCTTCACTACGGACTGCTTATTGCCTTGGCAATTGCGCTGGTCTTTGCCGCATGCACAGATATCAAGCGTCGCCAGATCGACAATTGGCTGAACGCTGCGATCGCTCTTGGCGCTCCGGTATTCTGGTGGACAAGCGGTCTTGCTCTTTGGCCGGATGTTGCTTTGCAATTCGCTGTCGCCATCGGCGCTTTTGCTTTGCTTTCCATTCTGTTTGCCCTGCGCATGATGGGCGGCGGTGATGTAAAGCTGCTCACCGCACTTGCCTTGTGGATTGAGCCAGGCGCTTTTTTGCAACTGTTGATCATCATGGCAATCGCCGGCGGCGTGCTGACCATTGTGATGGGCGCCTACCATTTTCTGCAAAACCAAAAAGAACGTCTCGCCATTCCATATGGCGTGGCAATCGCATTCGGGGGCCTGTGGGTACTGGCCGCCAATTACATCCCTGAAGAATTGCTCGCGGGCAACGTGGGATGAACCCGATTTTAACCAGTTCGGACGTACCCACCGCAACCATACCCGCCCGCTAACCACTTTAGGGCACATTGAAGGGGGCTAGAATAGCCATGGACAGGAAGAAGCTGGTTCTGCTCATCGGAGCGCTGATCATTGCGGTCGGCACTGCCTTTGCCGCACGGACAATGTTCGCTGGAAGCGCTGCACCGGAAGCAGAGGCTGCTCCGGTTGGCCCGAAAGTTCTGGTTGCGCAGCGTCAGCTGCCCGCCGGCACAATCATCACTGCAGATGCCATGAGCTATCAGCAGTGGCCGGAAGAACTGGTTCAGGACGCCTACTTCATTGATGGCGAATCCGACATCAACCAGTTGATCGGCACTGTTGTCCGTCATCCAATCACAGCAGGTGAGCCAGTGACGCAAGGTTCGCTGGTCAGCCCTGGGGACCGCGGTTTCCTCGCTGCAGCCCTTTCACCGGGCATGCGCGCCGTTACGGTGCCTGTTTCGGCACGGACCGGTGTTGCCGGCTTTATCTTTCCTGGCGACCGCGTCGACCTCGTCCTGACGCAGACTGTCGCAGGCGAAGGTCGTGACCTGAAAGCAGCGGAAACTGTCCTTCGCAACATTCGCGTGCTCGCAACCGACCAGTCGACCGAGCAGATCACCGATGAAGAAGGCAAGACCGTTGTCCGTGCCTTCCGCACCGTCACTATCGAAGTAACGCCCAAGATTGCAGAGAAGGTGGCTGTCGCTCAGACTGTTGGCACACTCAGCATGGTGCTGCGTTCGATCGCCGACAACCAGGCTGATCTTGAGCGTGCGATTGCTTCGGGTGACGTCAAAATTCCTGACGGCGCGACCCCGGAAGAAGAAGAGCAGTTCCTGCGTGATGCCGTTTCGCGGCCTATCGACAAGGGTACGACTTTCTCGACCGGCGGCGATGTCTCGCGCTTCCAGCGCAAGAGCATCCCTGAGGATCCGGAAACGCGTCGCAAGAAAGAACGTGAGCAGGCTCGCCAAGACCGTCTGCGTCGCGAAGCTCAACGCTTCAACCGCTCATCTGGCGGCAGCCGCACCAACGCGGTTCCGATCAGCACCGGACCGAGCGTTCGTGTGACACGCGGCAAATCAACCACTCAAGTTCCGGTCAACGGAGCAGCCGGACAAGGCGTGTCGCAAGGCACGCAGACCGGACCACTGATCCGTTGAGGGGAACAACGATGTCGATCCAACTGAAACGCATGGATGCTGCGCGAGCGGCAAATGGGAAACCCACGGGGGGCCAGACAATGAAACGCCTTACTGCCAAAGCACTGCTGGCAAGCATTGCCGTCGCACCGCTTGCCGCGGTTCCGACGACCACCGCGACTGCACAGCAAGTCGTCAGCCCGTCGCAAGACGTGGTTCTGTCGATCGGACGTGGCCAGCTCGTCACTGTACCAGGCGCAATGGCCGATGTGTTCGTCGCCAACGAAAACGTGGCTGACGTGCAGGTTAAATCGCAACGCCAACTCTATGTCTTTGGCCGTGCTGGCGGTGAGACCACAATCTACGCCAGCAACGCTGCCGGCACTGTGATCTGGTCAGCCAACGTCCGCGTAGGCTCGAACATCGATAGCATCGATCAGATGTTGGCATTGGCCATGCCCGAAGCCAAGATCGGCATCGCCACCATGGGTGCCAACACGGTTTTGCTGACGGGTACCGTGGCTGCACCAGAAGATGCCGCAGAAGCGGAGCGTCTGGTTCAGGCCTTCATCGGTGAAGATGCCAATGTCATCAGCCGCCTGAAAACGGCAACTCCGTTGCAGGTCAACCTGAAGGTTACTTTTGCGGAAGTCAGCCGTACGCTCGTTCGCGAAATCAACGGCAACCTTGCTAGTTACGATTTTGCAACTGGCGGTTTCCGTGGCGGTATCGGTACGGGCCGCGCGCTGGGTAGCGCTGAAAACACCATTGGCCCAGGCGGCCCTCTTGGTGTCGGCACTGGCATTTTGAACCCGACTATTGCGACACAGCAGCTCGACGTTGCTGGCAACCAAATCATCATCCCTGGTGTTGGTGTCGACAACCAAGGCGGTACATCGATTGCTGGCCTTGGTAAGCTTTTCGGCGTGGATGTCGCCGGAGCGCTGGATCTGGCTGAGCAAATCGGTCTGATCTCCACCCTGTCCGAGCCGAACCTGACTGCGCTTTCGGGTGAAACCGCCACGTTCCTTGCGGGCGGCGAATTCCCGATTCCGATCAGTGAAGGCCTCGGCACGGTTTCGATCGAGTATCGTAACTTTGGTGTCAGCCTCGCATACACGCCAACAGTTCTCGCCAATGGCCGGATTTCACTGCGGGTTCGCCCGGAAGTGTCCGAACTGTCGAGCCAGGGTGCAGTTACGCTCAACGGTTTCCAGGTTCCGGCTCTGACGATCCGTCGGACTGAAACGACTGTAGAGCTTGGCTCTGGTCAGAGCTTCATGATCGCCGGATTGATGAGCAACAACTCGCAGAACGCCGTCGACAAGGCTCCTGGCCTCGGCGATGTTCCAATCCTCGGCAATCTGTTCCGTTCGCGCTCGTTCCGCAAAGGCGAAACCGAGCTGGTGATCGTGGTGACCCCATATCTGGTCAAACCGGTCAATGCGAACGAGATCAAGCTCCCAACCGATGGCTTCCGTTCAGCCAACGAGTTTGAACAGCTGATCACGTATCAGGACAATGCGGGAAAATCGGGCGAACAGCGTCCTGGACCGACCGCAGTTGATCAAGAAGCGCCATCGCCTGATGTTAGCAATGCTGATCCAGAAGCGATCGTGCCGAACAACGCCCCAACAAAGCGTCGTGCGGACAAGAAGAACCGCAAGAAAAACCGCTCGGCCGATGCCGCAGCACCCGGCTTCAGCCTCTAAAGTGAGAAAGGTGAATACGATGACTTTTGCCAAATATAGCAAGCTGTCTGGCGCGATTGCCCTCTCGCTTGGACTGGCAGTGGCCGGTTGCGCGGGAATGCCTAGCAACACCAGCCTGTACAGCACCAAGCAACCGGTGGTGGAGCGCACAAATCTAACGTTTGATGTCACCACCAATGGCGGGGGCCTGGCAATTTCAGAACAGCAGCGTCTGAACGGTTGGTTCGAAGCCATGGACCTTCGTTATGGTGACCGCATCACTATCGAGGATCCGGCTCAGAACCCAGCGCTGACTGAAACGGTCAACGAACTGGCAGGGCGCTATGGTCTGATCGTGGAAAGCACCGCGCCAACGACATCAGGATATCTTAATCCTGGTCAGGCTCGTGTTGTGATTACCCGTTCGAAAGCATCGGTTCCGGGATGCCCCGACTGGTCAGCCAAGTCGGACTCCAATTACCTGAACGGGACTAGCCCGGGCTTTGGCTGTGCCGTCAACAGCAACTTTGCTGCGATGGTCGCAGACCCGCAAGACCTGATCGAAGGCAAGAAAGGCACCGGTGAAACCGTGATCGCCACTTCGAACAAAGCCATCACGACCTATCGTGAAACCGCTCCGACCGGTTCTGCCGGTCTTCAAGAAGCCAACAACGCTGGCGGAGGGAACTGATCCATGAACGCGCCCTGGAAATCCGGCCTGCCCGGCAATCGTGATCCGTTTGCAGCCTACATTTGCGATGACAACGCGCTCGATATTTTGCGCCCTGTCATCATCGAAATGGGCTGGCAGCCGGAGAAGTGCAATAAAGGCGGTCTGCGCAACGCGATCCAATCGCTTAGCGTCAGCGCCAGTCCTGCAATCCTTGTGGTCGATCTGTCGGAAAGCGGTGACCCGCTGAACGACATCAACGCGCTCGCTGAAGTTTGCGAGCCGGGAACGGTGGTGATCGCCATCGGCCAGGTGAACGATGTCCGTCTGTATCGCGATCTGCTGTCGAGCGGCATTCACGATTACCTGCTGAAGCCACTTTCAGCTCAGGCTGTACACGATTGCCTCAATCAGGCTCTCGCAATTTTCACCGCGCCTAAAGCCGGCGAAGGCGAGACCGTGAAACGGCACATCTCTACGGCTGTCGTGGGAACACGCGGCGGAGTTGGTGCATCGACGCTGGCGACTTCGCTTGCATGGCTGTTCAGCGAACAGCACGGTTCACCTACCGCGCTGCTCGATCTCGACGTCCATTTCGGAACTGGCGCATTGGCGCTTGATCTCGAACCGGGCCGCGGCTTGACCGATGCGATCGACAATCCCAGCCGAATTGACGGTCTGTTCATCGAGCGGGCAATGATCCGTGCCAATGATAACCTGTCGATCCTTTCGGCAGAAGCACCGATCAATCAGCCACTTATGACAGACGGTTCGGCTTTCGTGCAGCTGGAGGAGGAATTCCGCCAAGCGTTCGAAATGACCGTGGTCGATCTGCCACGCAACATGCTGATCAACTTCCCGCATCTGCTGACGGACGTGAACCTAGTCGTTCTGGCCTGTGAGTTCACTCTGGCATCGGCACGTGACACGATCCGCATCCTGTCTTGGCTCAAAGCCAACGCGGCGCATGCACATCCAATGATTGTTGCCAACAAGGCGCAGCCAAACGTTGCCGAGATCAGCAAATCTGATTTCGAAGCTTCGATTGAGCGCAAAGTCGACTTTGTCGTGCCTTACGATGTGAAAGCCGCATCCAACGCTGCAAAGCTTGGCCAGGTATTCGTCGATGCGAATGCATCGAGCAAAGCAACGGCGGCGATCAAGCAGATCGGTGAGCGCATCATGGGTGCGAGCGAAGAGGATGATCTTTCGGCAGTGACGGAAGAGAAGAAATCGCTGCTTGGCGGATTCGATCTCAAATCGCTGCTGGCGAAGAAGAACAAGACCGAAGCGGAACCCGCTGAGTAAGTGTGTCGCCGAAAAGGCCCGGTGGAAACGCCGGACCTTTCGGCCACCCACCATCAGTACCGCAGGATTACGACTAAGTAGGACCGACGCGCATGGATATGTTCCAGACTCTGATCATCACGCTTGTGATCTTCGCTGTAATTGTCGGCGCGTATTTCGTCATCGACAGCGGCGGCGCTGGCAAAGCCCAGAAACGACGCCTTGAAACACTGCGCCACCGGCACTCGGAAAGCACTGATGCGAAGGTTGAATCGCAGCTGAAGAAAGCCATCGCCTCGCGCAAGCCCAAAGCGCACAAGGTCGCTGGTTCGGCTTCGCGGCTCGAAGCGCTCGAAATGCGGCTGGACCGGACTGGGAAATCCTGGACCGTTTCGCAGTATATCTATGCGTCGCTCGGACTGGCGCTGGCGATCGCCGTGGTCCTGTTCATTCAGACCGGCGCGGCCTTGCTTTCGTTAGGTGTCGGAGTGCTGATCGGCGCGGGTGTCCCACATCTCGTGGTAGGCTTTTTCATCGGCAAGCGGACTAACGATTTCAATTCCAAGTTCCCGGACGGAATCGAGCTACTGGTTCGCGGCTTGCGTTCCGGCCTTCCCGTAACCGAAACGCTTGGCGTTGTTGCTCAAGAAGTGCCCGGCCCGGTCGGGATCGAATTCAAAGGCATCGTTGAGCGCATCAAGATCGGTAAGACGATGGAAGACTCACTGCAGGAAACCGCTGACCGTCTTGGCATTCCTGAGTTCAACTTCTTCTGCATCACTCTGGCGATCCAGCGCGAGACCGGTGGTAACCTCGCTGAAACACTGTCGAACCTTGCGGACGTGCTGCGCAAACGCGGCCAGATGAAGCTCAAGATCAAGGCGATGAGTTCGGAATCGAAAGCATCCGCCTATATCGTTGGCGCTCTGCCATTCATCGTTTTCGGCATGATCTGGTGGATCAACCCAAGCTATATCGGCGGTTTCTTTGTTGATGATCGCCTGATCGTAACCGGGCTTGGCGGCCTGACTTGGATGGGCATTGGCGTGTTCATCATGGCCCAAATGGTCAGCTTCGAAATCTGAGCGGGGATAAGACATGATACTCGAACAACCCGCAGGCCCGACACTCCTCGGCTTCGATGTTGTCATGGTCGGCACCGTGCTGGCCGGACTGGCAGCCTTTGCCGTGATCATGGCGATCTATGCCGCAGTTACGATCAAGGATCCGATGGCCAAGCGCGTTCAATCGCTCAATGAGCGGCGCGAACAGCTGAAAGCCGGTATTGTTACCGGAGGGACGAAGAAGCGCGCCAGCCTCGTTCGCAAATCGGACACAACTGACAAAGTCAAAGACCAGCTCGGCAAGATGAAGGTCTTGCAGCAAAGCCAGGTCGAAGACGTGCAGCAAAAGCTGGCATTCGCGGGCTACCGGAACAAGGAACTTGCAGTTCTGATCATCGGTCTGCGCGCCGTCTTGCCGGTTGTGCTGGGCATAATCGGTTTTCTAGTCATCTACGTCATCAACCTGTTCCCGGAATGGGGGCCAATGTATCGGTTGGGCGCAATGGCTGTGCTGATTGGGCTTGGTTACAAAGGGCCGGAACTGTTCCTAAGCAACAAAGCTTCAAAGCGCACCAAAGAGATCCAGAAAGGTCTGCCAGACGCGCTCGATCTGCTGGTTATCTGTGCTGAAGCTGGTCTTACGGTAGACGCCTCATTCAACCGCGTGGCGAAGGAATTGGGCCGTGCCTATCCGGAACTGGGTGACGAGTTTGCACTCACCGCGATTGAGCTGTCCTTCCTCAACGAACGGCGTCAGGCGTTTAACAACCTCGCGTACCGGGTTGATCTGGAAGCGGTAAAGGGCGTGGTGACAACCATGGTCCAAACGGAACGCTATGGTACGCCGCTTGCCAGCGCCTTGCGCGTGCTGTCCGCCGAATTCCGGAACGAACGCATGATGCGTGCCGAAGAGAAAGCTGCGCGTCTGCCAGCGATTATGACGGTCCCGCTGATCCTTTTCATTCTGCCGGTGCTCTTCATCGTGATCCTTGGCCCTGCGGCCTGTTCGATCAACGACGCGCTGCTGAGCGACTAAGCTTTCGGGCTAAACCCTGGACGGGTTCACGAGCGCGCGGTTGGCCGGGACATCCTGCCAACTGCGCGTTTCGCGTTTCAGCCTAGCCCGCTGTCGGTCAAATCGGCCGCGCGGGCATGCATTCGTTCCAGCAAGCGGCGGAACTGTGCGCGTTCTTCAGGGTCGAACCCCTCGAACAGATCGCTCTCGGTCCGGATCGCCAGCGGCATCACTTCCTGATGGATCGCCCCGCCCTCCGGCGTAAGTTCCAGCAAATGTGAACGTCCATCTCTGGCATTCGGCGCACGGGCGACCAAACCGCGCTCCTCCAGCACCTTGCAGGCACGGTTAACTGCAACCTTGTCCATCAATGTCGCAGCGGTCAGATCGCGCTGTGTCGCTGGCCCGGTATCACCCAGCACTGCCATGACCCGCCATTCAGGGATCTTGAGAGCGAAACGCTTGCGATACCGTTCGGCGATCAGCGCGCTGACCGCGTTTGATGCGATGGACAGCTGATACGGGAGAAACCCGGCCAATTGCCCGGCCTTGACTGCCTTGTTGTTGTTCGATGCATTGGACATGAAACTGGTTTCCCATGAAACCATCATCCATTGCAAGCTTTGGCCAAGTTACTCGTAGGCGCGCTGTTCCCACCAAGGATAGAAGTCCGGCATATCCTCGGTAACCTTCCCGGGATAGACTGGCTTGCGCTTGTCCAGGAAGCTCGCAATCCCTTCCTTCGCATCCGCCCCGCGGGAGAGACGATAGATCGCACGACTGTCGATCTTGTGCGCTTCCATCGGGTGGTCAGCGCTCATCAAACGCCACATCATCGCCCGCGTCATCGCCACCGAAAGTGCCGAGGTGTTTTCGGCGAACTCGCTTGCGAGACCCTGCGCCGCATGCAGCAAGTCTTCGGGCTCGTGGACGGAGCGCACCAACCCGCCATTCTTCGCCTCATCCGCATCGAACACACGGCCAGAATAGCACCATTCAAGTGCCTGACTGATCCCCACAATCCGCGGCAGGAACCAGCTGGACGCGGCTTCCGGCACAATGCCTCGGCGGGCAAACACAAAGCCATAGCGGGCCGTCGCACTCGCCAGCCGAATGTCCATCGCCAATTGCATCGTCGCGCCGACACCGACCGCGACACCGTTGCAGGCCGAGATCAATGGCTTAGTGCTTTCGAACAGCCGCAAAGTCAGCAGCCCCCCACCATCGCGAACCTTGGGATCGGACAAGTCTTCCACCTCGGTCGGATCGGAGAACACATGCCCCCCGCCCTCAGGCGTCAGATCGGCACCGGCGCAAAAGGCGCGCTCACCGCTGCCAGTGAAGATCACCGCCCGCACCGCGTCATCGGCGTCGATATCGTCCATCGCCGCCATGATCTCCTGCCCCATCGTGCGGGTATAGGCGTTCATCTTCTCCGGGCGGTTGAGCGTGATCGTGGCGATACCGTCCGCCTTGTCGACGAGGATCTGGGTGTAATCGGTCATCTCGCTTGCTCTCCCTTTGGGCCACGCATGGACCATTCGAGCCCATCTTTTCGAAAACAACGTGTCACCCGCCAGCCTGCGAAAACTGGCAAGATATCTGAAGGTTGTCATCGTCTGAGCACCAGTTTTCAATGCAAAAGTGTCACCTTTCGCATTCGCTTGATTTAGGAGACTTCGCGCAGCTTGGAACATCGCCATTTGAATAGGAGCAAATCGCGCGGGTAGGAAAGCAAACACTCGAAAAGCAGGATAAGCCAACCTCGGCGATTCACTTGGAGCCCCGCTCCTTCAATCGATACGTGGTTGGATCGAGTCGATAGGTGATCATAAGCGAATAATATCCTCGCGTCGGCGCGCCATTGCTATCTAGAGCTGGCCGAAATGTCGCGAGGTTCACCATCCCGGAACAAGCTGCGGCATCGAGCGACGAGTGACCGCTGGAGCGGGTGACATTGCAAGTTTCAGGGGCGCCTTCAGCATCAATCAGGACCCGCACGCCCACGGTCCCTTGCGCTTTCTGCCGAAGCGCTTCGACTGGATAGTTTTGCTGAATTTGTAGCGCCCATTGCAATTCATTCACGGGCAATGGGCCTCGCGGAAATGCGGGCTGCTTGCTCGGCGTTAGCAGGTATGTGATCGTGGTGCGATAATCTCCGCCTGTCGGCTCACCATTCTCGTCGAGCGCTGGGTTGAACCTCGCATATTCCTGCATGCCAGAACACGCGGCCATATCGAGGACCGCAGATCCGCTGGAACGCGTTACGACACATCCCATAACGCGGCCATTAGCGTCGATGTCGACTTTGGTTCCAACAGACCCCTGCACCTCCTCCAGCATCGCAGACTTTGGATAGGCCATTTGGATTTGTCGCGCCCAGACACCTTGATCCTTCGGGCTGGCTCCGCGTGCGAGTGATGGCTTTGGTGGCCGCTGGGCAGAGGCATCAGTTTCCGGCTGCTTATCGGCCGATCCTTGAGCTGAAACCGCTGTGTTCGCCATGTTCAATGCCACGGCAAAGACTGCGGCCCGCACGCAGTTGCCAACAAAGTCTTTCATCCCGTGCCCCCTCATGCAGATTTATAAGTTCATAAGACTCGTTTGGAGATTATCCAACAAGTCAGCGTCTTGCGCGGACACGAAAAACCCCGCTACGCAGCGAAGGCGCAGCGGGGTTTCGAAGTCTTATCAGCTATTTGTTACTTAACGCGGAGCCATCCGGATCGCGCCGTCCAGACGCACGTCCTCGCCGTTGAAATAGCCGGTTTCGATCATCGTCATAGCCAGCTTGGCATACTCTTCAGGGTTGCCGAGGCGCTTGGGGAACGGGACCGATGCGGCCAGTGCTTCCTTCACCTGCGGCGGAGCTGCATTCATCAGAGGGGTTTCGAAGATACCCGGCAGGATGGTGTTCACCCGAATGCCTTCGCGCATCAGATCGCGTGCGATCGGCAAGGTCATGCCGACTACGCCGCCTTTTGACGCAGAATAGGCTGCCTGCCCCATCTGACCATCTTCAGCAGCGACCGACGCGGTGTTGACCATCGCGCCGCGCGCGCCGTCTTCATTAATCGGGTCGAGTGTCATCATGCCTGCAGCCGACTTGGCGATGCAGCGGAACGTTCCGATCAGATTGACCTGAATGACAAAATCGAACGCGCTGATCGGGAAGTGCTTGATCTCACCGGTCTGCTTGTCGCGGCTCGCAGTCTTGATCGCGTTGCCGATTCCGGCGCAGTTCACAAGGATACGTTCCTGACCATGCGCTTCGCGCGCCTTGGCAAAACCGGCATCGACGTCTTCATCGCTGGTTACGTTGACCTTGCAGAAGATGCCGCCGATCTCAGCAGCCATCGCCTCGCCCTTCTCTTCGTTCATGTCGAAGATGGCGACCTTTGCACCTTTGGCCGCGAGCGCCCGTGCAGTGGCTGCGCCAAGGCCGGATGCTCCACCGGTTACGACGGCGGGGGTGTTGGCAGATACTTCCATTGAAATAATTCCTCTCAGATTGGGATAGGGTCAGACCGATTCGACGATAGTGACGTTGGCAACGCCGCCGCCTTCACACATCGTTTGCAGGCCGAATTTCTTGTCGTGGCGCTTCAGCGCGTGAACCAGCGTCGCCATCAGCTTGGTGCCAGACGCGCCGAGCGGGTGACCAAGCGCGATTGCGCCGCCGTGCACGTTCAGCCCCTCGGGGTCAGCACCGGTGTGCTTGAGCCACGCGAGCGGAACCGGAGCGAACGCTTCGTTGACTTCATAAAGGTCGATATCGCTCATTTTCATGCCCGCCCGCTCCAAAGCGCGGTCAGTCGCAAACAACGGTTCTTCCAACATGATCACAGGGTCACCAGCTGTCACGGTCAGATTATGAATGCGAGCCATCGGAGTGAGGCCATGCTGCTTCAGAGCCTCTTCGCTGACAACCATAACAGCCGAGGATCCGTCGCAAATCTGGCTGGCAGAGGCAGCCGTGACTTTGCCTTCCGGTGAAATCAGCTTGACGCCGGCGATGCCTTCCAGCGTGGCATCGAAGCGGATGCCTTCGTCCACCTTGTGAACATCGTCGCCATCGGGCGTCTCAATGTCGATGGGAACGATTTCGTTGTCGAAGGCGCCAGCTTCGGTCGCGGCGATAGCTTTCTGGTGGCTTTCCAAAGCGAACTGATCGAGCATCTCTTTTGAGAAACCGTGCTTTTGCGCGATCATTTCAGCGCCCATGAACTGGCTGAATTGCACCTTGGGATACTTTTCTTCGAGACCCGGTGACTTGTAGTGGCCCAGCCCTTCTTTCATGTGCAGCGTCGCGTTGGAGCCCATCGGTAC
>JBCBHD010000047.1:0-14130 GCA_038526115.1 Pseudomonadota bacterium
ATGGTCTTCCCCGGCTTCCCTGCGAATGAAGTGATGTTTGACGAAGATGGCAGTGTTCGCGGCGTCATTACGCAGGATATGGGCATCGCCGAAGATGGCTCGCACAAGCCCGATTATCAGCCGGGCATGGAGATTGAGGCGAAGTACACGCTGTTTGCCGAGGGCGCACGCGGTTCGCTGACCAAGCAAATGAAGGCGAAGTTCGACCTCGAAGCGAACTGCCAACCGCAGGTCTATGGTCTCGGGATCAAGGAATTGTGGGATATCGACCCCAAGAAGCACGTGCCGGGCCGGGTGATCCACACGCAGGGCTGGCCTTTGAGCGAAAGCGACAGCTGGGGCGGGGGCTTCCTCTATCATCAGGCGAACGGCCAGGTGGCGCTCGGTTTCGTGACCGCGCTTGACTACAAGAACCCGTGGGTTTCGCCATATCAGGAATTCCAGCGCTGGAAGCAGCATCCGGCGATCCGCGAATATCTCGAAGGTGGCACCCGTGTTGCCTATGGCGCTCGCGCAATCAACGAAGGCGGCTGGCAAGCCGTGCCGAAGCTCGCGTTCCCCGGCGGGGCGCTGATCGGCTGTGCGGCTGGTTTCGTCAACGTACCGCGGATCAAAGGCAGCCACACAGCGATGAAGAGCGGCATGCTGGCGGCTGAAAGCATCGCTGCGGCTGTCGCTGCCGGTCATGAGAAGACCGAACTGATGGACTACGATGCCGCCGTTCGCTCAAGCTGGATCGCGGACGAGCTCAAGCTGGTGAAGAACGCCCAGCCTGCAGTCGCCAAATATGGCGGCGATATCGGCACAGCACTCGCCGGGATCGACATGTGGATGCGCACGCTCAAGATTGGTCTGCCGATCAATATGAAGCACCATCCCGATTATACGCTGACAGGCCGCGCCGATCTCTATCCGAAGATCGACTATCCCAAGCCTGATGGCGAGATCAGTTTCGATCGCCTGACTAATGTTGCGTACAGCTTCACCAACCACGCCGAGGACCAACCGGTTCACCTTCAATTGGGTGATGCCGATCTGCAAAGAGCGAGCGAGTTTGAAGTCTTTGGCGGTCCTTCGTCACGCTATTGCCCGGCGGGCGTCTATGAGTGGATCCTGGAAGACGGCAAGGAGCCCAAGTTTCAGATCAATTCGCAAAACTGCGTCCACTGCAAGACCTGCGACATCAAGGACCCGAACCAGAACATCAATTGGGTGACGCCTGAAGGCGGCGGCGGGCCGAACTATCCGAATATGTGATGGGTAAGTGAAACGGGGATATCCGAGCCGATGACAGGGCATCGTCTACTCACCAAGGACGAATTTCTGGGCACTTACTCGGATCCCATGCGCAATATCACTGAAACCGCAGAACGGATCCTTGATATCTGGCCGTATGTGGATCAGCTCGACCGCGATGAACTCCAAATCGAACAGATCAACGACGTGATATATGTCTACCGCGGCGATAATGGGCGGTATGAGCATATCGTTATCGGGACTAGCCGCTACAATGCACTGCTTGTTATCGTGATAGATTGCGAAAATCGTTTAATATTCGGACACTTTCTGCTGGATTTGAATGAAGAGTATGGGGTGAGCGGTGGACATCTTCGCCAAGTCTGAATTCGTCGCATCCACATTTGGCGGGATTTAGATGCGCGAAACCGCCTACGCCAAGATCAATCTCGCGCTGCATGTCCGCTCGCGGCGCGAGGATGGCTATCATGAGCTTGAGACGCTGTTCGCCTTTGTGGATGCGGGCGACATGCTTTCGGCGAAAGCATCCGAAGAAGACCGGGTAACGACACTCGGCGAATTCGCCAGCGGGATAGATGACCCATTTGACAATCTGGTCGCCAAGGCACTTGGTGTGCTGCCTCGGCCTCAGGGTCTCGATATCACACTTGAGAAGAAACTGCCGGTTGCCGCAGGGCTTGGCGGCGGTTCTGCCGATGCGGGTGCCGTGTTCCGGATAGTCGAGCGCCAGCACGGTCTCCCCGATGACTGGCTTGAAAGAGCTGCCAGGCTGGGCGCGGATGTTCCTGCTTGTGTCGAGAGCCGTAGCTGCGTGGGTCGCGGCACCGGAACGGAGCTTGAACCGTGCGACGATAGCCTGGCCGAAACGCCTGTGCTTTTGGTGAACCCGCGCATTCCGCTTTCCACCGGCCCCGTTTTCAAGGCGTGGGACGGCAAGGATCGCGGGCCGCTTCCGATAGGAACTGCCCGCGAGATAGCCGAACAGGGTCGCAATGATCTGCGCGAACCCGCGATAAAGATATGCCCGCAAATCGCTGATGTGCTTGCCGAATTGGACCGCGATGCGGCCTGGAAGGTTGAAATGTCCGGATCAGGGGCCACATGTTTTGCATTGTATTCAACCACTAGCGCGCGTGATGACGCTGCGCGCCGGATTGCCGAGGCGCGTTCGGATTGGTGGCAGTTGCCGGGGAAACTTCGATGATCGATGGGCTGCCATACCGCCAAATCGGCACGGTCAAACGTGGTGGATTGGTGTGTGTGGCCGATCACGCCTCGAACTTCGTCCCGCCCGATGTTCCACTTGGCGTGCCTCGTGGACTGCTCGACCAACACATTGCTGTCGATATTGGCGTGAACGGCGTCGCAGCGCGCATGGCCCGTCGCCACGATATTCCTGCACATCTGGCAACGGTCAGCCGGTTGGTGATCGATCTGCACCGGGAAGAAGAGCATCCGCATCTTGTCCCGACCGAAAGCGACGGACACCTGGTGCCGGGAAATATCGGCGCGGACATAGAAGCGCGACTGGATCTCTATCATCGCCCCTATCACAAGGCCCTGGAATCGTGGCTTGATGCCGCTGCGCCAGAGCTGATCATATCGCTGCATAGTTTCACGCCCAAACTTGAAACCAGCGAAGAAGCCCGCCCATGGGATGTGGCTCTTCTGTACAACGAGGACGATCGTGCGGCACGTCATGCCATCCGACTGTTCAGCGAACTGGGCCTGAATGTCGGCGACAATGAACCGTATTCAGGGCGGGAACTGAACGCAACGATGAACCGGCATGCCGAAGCGCATGGCCGCTATTACTGCGCGATAGAAGTTCGGCAGGATCTGATTTCCAACCGAGCCAATCAGTCGCGCTGGGCGGCAATGATCGCCGATGTAGCGGGAAGGGTTGCGCTGGCGCTCGACTGACGGCAGGGCTGTTTCTCGAAATCGTATTCACGGGAAACAAAATGTCTTTCGACAAGTCCAAATTGCCAAGCCGCCACGTCTCGGTCGGGCCAGAGCGTGCGCCGCATCGCTCTTATTACTATGCGATGGGGATGACCGAGGAAGAGATCGCGCGTCCCTTCGTCGCGGTCGCTAGCGCCGGAAATGATAGCGCGCCATGCAACACCACGCTCGACCCGCAGGCTGATATATGCCGTGAAGGTGTAATCGCCGGGGGAGGCACCCCGCGCCGTTTCAACACGATTACCGTGACCGATGGCATCGCGATGGGCCACCAGGGCATGAAAAGCTCCTTGGTAAGCCGTGAGGTTATCGCCGATTCCGTTGAACTTTCTGTGCGCGGGCATTGCTATGATGCGCTGGTTGGCTTTGCCGGTTGTGACAAGAGTCTGCCGGGCATGATGATGGCGATGCTGCGGCTCAATGTGCCGAGTATCTTCGTGTACGGCGGATCGATCCTGCCTGGCACCTACAAAGGTGAGGACGTCACGGTTGTCGATGTGTTCGAAAAGGTCGGTCAACACGCTGCCGGCAATTGCCCACTCCAGGAGCTGATTGCGCTCGAGAAGGTGGCCTGCCCCGGACACGGCGCCTGTGGTGGCCAATTCACTGCGAATACCATGGCCTGCGTTGGCGAAGCGATCGGATTATCGCTTCCAAACAGCAATATGTCACCGGCCCCTTATAGATCGCGCGAAGAAATTGCGCGAGCTGCTGGTGAGCAGGTCATGAGACTTTTGGAGCTCAATCTGCGACCTCGCGATATCTGCACCAAAGCTGCGTTTGAGAATGCCGCAAGGGTTGTCGCTGCCACTGGCGGTTCCACGAATGCCGCGCTCCATTTGCCGGCTATGGCGAGTGAATGCGGAATTGATTTCGACCTGTTTGATGTTGCCGAGATATTCAAATCGACACCCTACATTGCCGACCTCAAGCCTGGCGGGAAATACGTTGCCAAAGATATGCACGAGGCAGGCGGGGTCTATATGGGGATGAAGACCTTGCTGGATGGCGGATTCCTCGATCCAAACCCCATCACGGTGACCGGCAAGACGCTGGGCGAAAACCTCGAAGAGATCACTTGGAACCCCGATCAGAAGGTGTTCTACGATGTAAAGAATCCGCTCACGCCAACCGGTGGTGTGGTCGGACTGAAAGGCTCGCTCGCACCTGATGGCGCGATTGTGAAGGTGGCCGGTATGGAACGCTTGCAATTCTCCGGCCCGGCGCGTGTTTTCGAATGTGAGGAAGACGCCTTCGCCGCTGTCGAAAAGCGCGATATTGCCGAAGGCAGCGTGATCATCATCCGATACGAAGGGCCAAAGGGCGGCCCGGGTATGCGCGAAATGCTGGCTACGACCGCTGCGCTCTATGGACAAGGCATGGGCGAGAAAGTCGCGCTGATTACAGACGGCCGTTTCTCCGGAGCCACACGTGGGTTTTGCATCGGCCATGTCGGTCCGGAAGCTGCCGAGTGTGGCCCAATCGCTTTGGTCGAGGATGGCGACACCATCTCAATCGATGCGGAAGCTGGCACGATCGACCTCGACGTCGAAGAATCCGTTCTGGAAGAACGCCGCAAGAGCTGGAAGCCTCGCGCAAACGATTACCAATCAGGTGCACTATGGCGGTACTCGCAGACCGTCGGATCTGCGCGCGAAGGCGCTCTCACTCACCCTGGAGCGAAGAATGAAACGCATGTCTTTGCGGACATCTAGCGCGGTCATAGCGGTTGCACTTGTCGCAGCATGCGCCACTGAAAGCCCGGCGCCGGAAGGTGATGTGATCGACTGCGCTATTGGACCCGGAAGTGAGTATTCCAAGGTTTGTACGCTTGAGCTTTCGAATGGGAATGAATTCCTGATCCACTCACCCGACGGAGGGTTCCGCCGAGTTATCCTTGACCCTGCTGCCGGCGAAATTGGCGCGGTTGATGGTGCTGATCCTTTGCGAATTATTGCTCAGAACGGTGACCTTGCCGAGTTCGAGATTGGCGGTGATCGCTATCGCGTCCCACACGCAGTAGCTAGTGCGTCGAAAGAGTGAACCTGTCCCAAATCCTCACCGTCGCGCAGATGCGGGAAGCCGAACAGGCGATTTTTGATGGTGGCACTTCGGTTTCGGAACTGATGGAGATCGCTGCGGGCGGGGCGGCTGATTGGATCAGGCGCATTGCGGCCGGTCGCTCTGTCACAGTGTTGTGCGGACCGGGAAAAAACGGAGGTGATGGCTATGTCATCGCTCGCCGGTTGCGCGAATTCGGTAACAGCGTCCAGGTCGTCGCTCCTCTGCCTCCTTCAACAGAGGCTGCCAAAGCGGCCCGTTCCGCTTGGAGCAGCGATGTCATGACCTCTGGCGATGGTTCTGCTGGAGAAGTGTTTGTCGATTGTCTCTTCGGATTGGGCTTGTCGCGCGCGCTTTCTCCGGAGCACGCATTGTTGCTGCGTGACCTCGCAGAGCAGCACCAAATCAAGGTGGCCGTTGATCTGCCTTCGGGTGTGGCGACCGATAGCGGCGTCTTGCTGAACGAACGACTTCCGCAATTCGACCTGACTCTGGCTCTTGGGGCGTGGAAACCAGCACATTTTGCGCTGCCTGGGCGTGAATTGATGGGGCGTATGCGGCTTGTTCCCATTGGAATTGCTCCAGTCGAAGGTGCGGCGGAGCTCGTCACGCGACCGGAACTGAACGCGCCAGAGACAGATAGCCACAAATACCGACGCGGGCTGGTTGCCGTTATTGGGGGTGAAATGCCCGGAGCGTCGTTCCTCTCAGCGCGATCGGCGCAGCGCAGCGGGGCGGGCTATGTGAAACTGCTGTCAAAAGCCGCGCAAGGAGGCGTTGATGCGGGCTTGGTGAACGATACAGCGCCCTTCGGCGAAGCGTTGAAAGACGATCGTATCAAGGCCGTTTTGGTGGGCCCCGGTCTTGGGTGTGGTGGCTTGGGCAAAGAGGCTCTCAGCGTGGCGGCCCGTATGGCACCAGCACTGGTGCTGGATGCGGATGCCCTCGGTTTGCTCGCACCCAACATCCTCAATCGCGATATTCCGATCCTCGCGACGCCCCATGATGGCGAACTGGAGTCTCTGTGTCGCAGTTTTGCGATCATAGCTGAGGGTCGAAAGGCTCGCGCAATGGCCTTGGCGAAAGCATCTGGCATGGTCATTTGCGCCAAGGGGCCAGACACCGTCGTCGCGTCACCCGAAGGCCGTATGGCCATAGCGCCACCGGCTTCCAGCTGGCTGTCAGTCGCTGGCAGCGGCGATGTGCTTGCCGGGATCGCTGCGAGCCGCATGGCTTGCGGTCGCGACCCTTTCGCTGCGGCTTGCGAGGCTGTGTGGCTGCATGGTGACGCCGCCAGACGATGCGGAGCGGCGTTTACGCCAGAGGACCTCGCCGCCGCAGTTTCGACTTCGCTGGCATCTTGTCTGTGAGTGAGCCGCATGAAATCGTACGCCTCGCGGCAAGGGGTGATGGTGTGACAGCCGGCGGCTTGCATGTGCGCGGATCGTTGCCTGGCGATGTGGTTGTGGATCAGAAGATTGAAGCTCATGGCCCCCACCATGTTGCCCCTGTCTGCCGCCATTTCGGCAAATGCGGCGGTTGCCAGCTGCAGCATGCAGATGAAGATGTTCTGACGGGCTTCGTAACGGATCGGGTGATCAATGCGGCCAAAGGGCAGGGAATTGCCTTTGAAGAGCAGTTACCAACCCACCTTTCGCCACCGCAATCCCGTCGGCGAGCTACACTGCATGCACTGCGCACGGCCAAAGGGGCGGTTCTGGGATATCGCGAAGCGGGCTCTCACAAGATCGTTGATCTGGCCGAATGCTCTGTGATCTCATCTCAACTTGCAGGGCTTATCCCGCCTTTGCGTGAATTTGTCGCGCAACACGGATCAAGGAATGCCATTGATGCTGCGATGACCCTGACGGACCAGGGCGTTGATCTGGGCCTGAAGAATATTTCTCTTGATGGGCTTGCGGCGATAGAAGGCGCACTAGACTTTGCCCGCAGTCACTCGCTTGCAAGGTTGACGGTTGATCAGGGTTACGGCCCGGAAAAGCACTGGGAGCCGGAGCCGGTGACAATTACGCTATCCGGGGTGCCTGTCGGCGCACCGCCCGGAACGTTTCTTCAAGCGGCTGCCGATGCCGAAGCGCTGATGATCGAAGACGCGAAGGAATGGCTGGCCGATTCTCGATTGGTGGCGGATCTTTTCGCCGGGCTCGGAACCTTCGCCTTTGGCCTGAGGGAGGGGCGCAAGGTTTTGGCTGCCGAGGCTGATCAGGCGGCCTATCTTGCTTGCAAGGCGGCGGCGGGCATTTCCGGCGGCACAGTTCACCCAATCCACCGCGATTTGTTTCGCAATCCGGTCCAAGCGTCTGAGCTCGACCGGTTTGATGCGGTCTTGCTCGACCCGCCGCGGGCGGGGGCCAAAACTCAAATTCAGGAAATTGCCGCTAGCACCATCAAGCGCGTTGTTTACGTCAGCTGCAATCCGTCCAGTTGGGCTCGCGACGCGGCAACGCTGGTGGCAGCGGGTTTCAAGCCTATGAAACTTCGGCCCATTGGTCAGTTCCGCTGGTCAACGCATGTTGAGCTGACCAGCCTTTTCGTGCGCTAATTGCGCAGCGCGCCAAGGATCTGAGCATCAAGCCAGTCGCGATGCTCTGGCTCAACATAAGCGTGTCCCGCGCCCTCGCATCTCGCGATCCTCAAATCATTTGCATCCCAGCTTTGCTCGAAGACTTGCGCTGTCCGATCGGAGGTGGCGAGCAGGATCCAAGCTGGACCGGAAAATGTTTCAAGGCCAGCGCGCATCTCCTCGGCAAGACTGGATGGCGCAGGCGCGGCGCTCGCAGACTTGAACAGACCGCGCGCAAGCTTGCGCAAATCAACACCACCGCTGAGCAATCGAGCGATCTCTTTGGGGTTTTTCAGCTTTTCTGCATAGCGGGCGCGGATTGCTGCGGGAGGAGGTGTCGTGTCCTCATCACCACCTTCACTTTCCTCAATGGTCCACGGATTTGAAAGGACCAAAGCGTCGCAGCCCGCTCCACCGGCAAGCATCAGCGCTGAAGCGGCATCGCAATTGCCGAAGCCGACAACCCTTTCGACTTGCGGCGCAATTGCACGAAAGGCCTTTAGCGCTGCAACAACATCGCCTTCACTGCTGCGGAACCCGCGATTCTCACCTTCGCTATCTCCGACACCACGCCGGTCGTATCGGAAAACGGGGAATCCGGCACGAGCGACACGGGCGGCCAAATGTGACTGTCCTGAGAAAGCTCCGGAACGCAGTTCATTTCCGCCGCTCACGATCAGTAGCCCTGCCGTGCCGGGGGCTGTGTCCAATGTGCCAGCCAGTTTGAGGCTTCCACATCCGAAGTCGAGGGCAAGTCTCGTCATACCCTGTCTCCAACCGACAAGGCGATTATCGCGGCTAGCGCATCAGCTTGTGTGGCATCGTAATCGGGCTCGGCGCGAAGCCACAATCCGGGACCGCCAATTGTCGCTTGAGCAATATCGACTTGCGTATCGGACTCAGTGGGGCCCGCAGTTTCAAGCTCAGAAAACATGGCAGGGCCGATTGCCCAACCTCCCAGGCTCACACCACTCTCACGGCCAGCTCGCACAACGTCGTCAGTGGTTTCCTCTTTTCCTTGTTCGCGTGATGCAATGGTACGGGCGCGGACCATCCCACGCAATTGCTTTGGCCCGGTTTGCGGAGCGTAGCGCCAGCCAGAGAGTTCAGTCGGCGCAAGGATCGCTCCGGCGCGCAGAGTCAGCACGTGAGTGGTACTGAATGCTGCGCTTGCTACCCCAGCGGCTTCGCGCCAGCTGGCGATGGTTTGCTCGGACAGCTGGGCGAGACTTTCATTGCAACCGGGAAGATCGGGCAGGAAACTGTCGATCCCGGAACCATCAAGGCGTCGCATCACTTCAACGGTGAAGCGTCTCAACTTGTTGGCTTCATCGAACCAGGCCGGAAGTATGAGCACCCTTACAGGACGATTTTCGTCGAAGGCGAGCAGCAGTTCTTCGCTGTCTTTCCCGTCCGAAAGTGGCGCGTTCCAAGTGCTGATCACTGTGCTGCGACCGGCGACGAGCGCTCAGCCCTCGATGATCTTGGCTTCGGCGAAGGATAGTAGGCCGCCATATGTTTCAAGCATTTCGCCATCCACATCATCATCGTCAATCACGATATCCAGCCGATCCTCCATTTCGGTCAACAGACCGGCAACTGCCATGGAATCAAGTTCCGGAAGGTGGCCGAACAGTCCCGTTTCAGGAGTGAAAGCTTCGGCATCAGCGGCATCAACGCCGAGCACATCGGCAATGATTGATTTAAGTTCACTATCGATGGCGGAACGGCTCATGTCCAAACCGGACTGTTCGCTGGTTTCATCGCTTGCCGGAGTGGCGCTCATCACAGTCTAATCCCTGTATCCCGTCTGGAGACGCATTGGATGAAGCCTATATGCGCCTGTTTGTGGTGCGCGGACTTAGCCAGCGTGAGAACCTGACGCAAGATCAGGCAAGGCTTCATCGTCTCGCAGACGATGGTAGGCGAGCTTTGCAAGATCCAGCCATGCGCGCGGCTGCTTCATGTCCAGGCAATCGATCCTGTATCGTGGGCGAGTGCTATCCATCCAGTCTGCCTTGTAGGGCTGATCACCCGTTCCAAAGTCGACAAGATCGACCTTGTCTTGATCTATGACGTGCTCGAATAAGGCTGCTGTCAGCGTTGTTCCAGCTGATAGATTACGATGGCTTTCAAGGTGAGCGAGCTTGTGAATGTAGGCCACTGAGTTTTCGACCGTCCAGAATTGCGCGGCGACGGCTTCTCCCTTTGCCATGGCTAGTCCGAACCTAAGCCGCCCAGCTTGTGCTTCTTCCTTGGCGAAATCACGCAACATCTGAGGATGGTCTTCTTTGGGCTTCCAGCTGGAAGCATAGATGCGTTCGTACTGTTCCCATGATTCCGCGTCGAACTGATCTGTCAGTCGTAATTCAACGCGCTTTGCTTTGCGCTTGAGTGTGGTGCGCAAGCGGCCTGGACGCGAAGCCCAGTACTCGGAGAAGTTGCGACCGGCCACATCAAGAATATGATTGAGATCGCATCTTGAGACTTCGACACGCCAACCGGCATTGCTGAAAGCGTGGGCGAGACGCCGGGCTGAACCGTCTTCGCCCGGCACCGGCTCCAGGATCACTCTGTGTCCCCGTGATCTAAGTTGGCGAGCAATTTCTACCAGCAGTGTATCACCGTGATCATTCGCCTGAGCGAGCTGTCGCCAGGTGAAGCTGTACCAATTGCGCAGCGGTGTTATGCACCCACGCTCCTGGGTCAGCGCCAGTGCAGCGGTTGCATCCGCATCGCTTGCGATTGCGATCAAAGGGGTCAGGCCTGTATCCGCAAGCAGGCTGTACCACTCTGCACGATCAAAGGGTGAAAGCGCAGGCAGCGCTGCTTGATCCGCAAACAGCTCTTGCAAGACGTTAACGCTATCGTGATACCGCGCTTCAATCACACCTGAGTGCTCCATAGGAATTCCATGCAAAGTCCCGCAGAATCAACACCTAGACCGCTCGATCATCTCGCCGAATTGGCGGGTGAGGGCGGCTATGGCGATGCTCCTGCACTGGTGCTTCGCAATGAGGTGCTTAACCACGATCAGTTAAGAGTGCGTGTGGATCGCCTCGCAGGGTGGTTGAGCGAGACTGTGCAGGGGTATGGCGCTCGCGTGGCGACATGGGCTGCCAAAGGCGAGCTGACCTGCCTGATGCCGCTTGCCGCTGCGCGTGCCGGGAAAGTGCATGTTCCTATCAATCCGCTGCTCAAGCGGTCGCAGGTTGCGCATATCCTGAGCGATAGCGGCGCGAGCGCACTGATCGCGACCGCGTCCCGGCTCAAATCGCTGGAGGACGGCGATGTCCCGGACAATTGTGTCGTCACGGAGGAGGGCGAAGCACTGGCAGCGGCCTATGAGCTTGGGCTTTCACAAGGGCCTTCGTCCGCCAATCCCGATGACCTCACGGCAATTCTCTACACGAGCGGTTCGACCGGCAGGCCAAAGGGTGTGATGCTGAGCCATGCCAATCTTTGGCTGGGTGCCGTTAGCGTGGCACATTATCTAAAGCTCGCGAACGATGACGTGACGCTCGCTGTCCTGCCTTTGTCTTTCGACTATGGGCAAAACCAGCTTCTATCGACTTGGTTCGCCGGGGGAAGTGTTGTTCCTCTGGATTTCCTGTTTCCGAAAGACGTGGCCAAGGCTTGCGCGAAGCACGGTATTACGACGCTCGCCGCGGTTCCGCCTCTCTGGGTCCAGCTGACGGAAATCGATTGGCCGGTTGAAGCGAGCGGTGCCTTGCGACGACTGACGAATAGTGGCGGCGCTCTGACAACCGATCTCGTCCGCGACCTACAGGGCCTTTTCCCGCAGACGGATATCTATCCCATGTACGGGCTTACAGAAGCGTTTCGTTCCACGTTTCTTGATCCAGAACTGGTCGATAGTCATCCAACATCAATGGGTAAGGCGATACCCTTCGCAGAGATTCTGGTTGTCACGGATGGTGGCGATGTGGCGGGCCCGGATGAAGAAGGCGAATTGGTTCATTGCGGGCCTCTAGTCGCGCAAGGATATTGGCAGGACCCCGATAGAACGGCGCAAAGGTTCAAACCGGCACCGCCTCAATCGGAATATGGCGGAACAGCCGTGTGGTCGGGTGACCGGGTAAGGCGAGACGAGAATGATTTGCTCTATTTCGTCGGTCGGCGAGACGCGATGATCAAGAGTGCGGGTAATCGCATCAGCCCACAAGAGGTCGAAGAGGCAGCCATCGCAACAGAACTCGTTCAGGAGGCGGTTGCATTGGGGATTGCGGACGAAAGGCTCGGTCAGGCCGTCCACCTTGTGGTTCGCGGAACAGAAGACGAGGTTGAACGGGCCGAGCTTAGCAGACTGCTGAAAGCCGAGCTGCCCAATTTCATGCAGCCCCAGGCGATCCATTGGCGCAAAGCCATGCCGCTCAATCCGAATGGCAAGATTGATCGGACCGCGCTTTTCAGGGAATTGAACCAATGAAAACCAAACCCGTTGGCCCCATTCCCGCCGGATATACGGCTCTAAACGGAGAACTTGCTGTCGATGGCGTCGGAGTGCGTGATCTCGTCGAGCGAGCAGGGCGCACTCCTGCTTTCGTGTATTCGCGCACTCTATTGTCAGATCGCGTTGCTGCACTTCGAGCGGCGCTGCCAAACCGTATTGGTGTAAACTTCGCGATCAAGGCCAATCCCAATCCGGACATCATTAGCCATATGGAACCGCTCGTGGACGGTTTCGACATTGCTTCAGCGGGCGAGCTTGCAATGGCCAGGGCCGCAAATATCGATCCGACCCGGATTAGTTTTGCAGGACCGGGAAAACGAGATGACGAGCTAGAGCAGGCTATTGCTGCCGGTGTCACTCTCAATTGCGAGTCCTCAGGAGAGGCAACCCGCTCGCTTGCTATCGGTCAGCGCCTTGGAAAAGCTCCGCGCATCGCGATCCGCGTCAATCCCAGCTTTGAGTTAAAGGGCTCGGGGATGAAAATGGGTGGAGGCGCAAAACAGTTCGGCGTGGATGCGGACAAAGTCCCGGAATTGGGCAAGCATGTTGTTGCTGAAGGGGCTGAGTGGCGCGGGCTCCATATCTTCACCGGAAGCCAGGCGCTGAGCGCAGATGCGATTATAGAAACGCAAGGTAACGTCCTGAACTTGGCCGCAGAATTATCGGATAAGATTGGCGTGAGCCTGCCAAAGCTGAACATGGGAGGCGGGTTCGGCATCCCATATTTTCCAGGTGATGAACCGCTTGACCTTACGGCAATTGGTGATGCGTTGAGCGGGTATCTTGCTGATCTACCGCAGGCTTTGGCTCATACTGATCTCTGCCTAGAACTCGGCCGGTATCTGGTTGGCGAGGCAGGCGTGTATCTGTGCCGCGTCGTCGATCGCAAGGAAAGCCACGGTACGACCTACCTCGTAACCGATGGAGGATTGCACCACCAACTGGCGGCATCGGGCAATTTTGGAACAGTGGTTCGTCGGAACTACCCCGTGGCGATAGCTTCTCGCTTTGCTGCCGAAGCCGATGATGTGGTTAATGTTGTCGGGTGTTTGTGCACGCCGCTGGATCGGCTCGCTGATCAGGCACTCATGCCGCGCGCCGATGTGGGTGACATTGTCGCTGTGTTTTGCGCAGGAGCCTATGGCGCGACATCCAGTCCCTCGGCATTCCTAGGTCACGGGCCTGCTGCGGAAATACTCGTTTAGGGTCTGATTAACCTCTCGAAATTCGGTGTCCCGAAACGGGATAGCCTTTGATTTCAGTCAGTATTCCTAACGTTATGTTCACCATTTTCAGCGAGAAACATCGGGTCATTCGCGGACCCGATCGTGCAGGTAGCTCCTGCGCATAAGCATCGCGGTCCGTCTGGTCAGACCAAGGATACGTATCGATGCTTCAATCGCTGTCTTTCACCCGCGTCGCGGGAATTGCTCTTGCCACCGCCTTTATCGCTGCTTGCAGCGGCGGGCCGAGCACACAGCTTCCCCCTGCCACATTTAACACCGCTAGCGCCGAAGTGCCGAGCGAGGATTACATCCTTGGTCCGCTGGATGAGGTCACCATCCATGTATGGCGCAATCCCGAGCTCAGCGCTGAGAAGATTCAAGTGCGCCCCGATGGCCGCATCACAATCCCGCTGGTTCGCGACATGGTGGCCGTTGGGAAAACGCCAACCCAGTTGCAGGAAGATATTCGTGAGAAGCTGAGCGAATATATCGAGCAGCCAATTGTCTCGGTGATTGTCAACGAGTTCAACGGTGCTCTGCCGCAGCAGATCCGAATTACTGGC
>JBCBHD010000048.1:0-14099 GCA_038526115.1 Pseudomonadota bacterium
ATCGCTCCAGCCCCACAAGCTCGCGGAATTCAGGATCAGCATTGCGCCACATCACTGCAACATCGGGATCGGCCCATTGCTGGTGAAACGCATCGATGCTTGTCGTGGTATCGTCCAACACCTCAACAGGATTGCAAGCCGCCAACGCGGCCGCGATGGCTGCCGCAAAAATCGCTTTGAACTGCACGTGCGAATGCCCCTCTGCCCAATTTGTCTCACAAACTATCGCAAAAGCCCGCTTGAACAACCATTTCACGCTTCACGAATGGTGGGCAGCCCCCTACATCGCCACGCGTGACAAACACTCAAATCAAGATTTGCGGTCTTTCGACCCCTGAAACGATCGAAGCTGCCGTGGATGCCGGCGCGACCCATATCGGGCTTGTCCATTTCGAGAAAAGCCCTCGCCACGTGTCGATGCGCGAAGCCTTTGAGCTTCGCAAGCACGTACCATCAACTGTCAAAGCGGTGGTTCTGCTGGTCAACGCCGATGTCAAAGTCACGGGCGAAGTGATCGAACGGATCAAACCGGACGTTATCCAGTTCCATGGCAAGGAAACGCCTGAGTGGATCGATCTGGTACGCAAGAAAACCGGCGTGGAAACCTGGCGTGCGCTGGGCGTGAAAGACCGTGACACCCTGTTCAAATCGCGTCGCTTCGAAGGCGCGGTGGATCGGCTCTTGTTCGATGCTCCGGCCAAGGCTCTGCCAGGCGGGAATGGCGAAACCTTTCGCTGGGATCTTCTATCCGATTTCGAACACCGTATCCCATGGGGTCTCGCGGGAGGCCTGACGCCAGACAATGTCGCCGAAGCCATTCAATCCACACAGACCGAATTGGTCGATGCATCGTCAGGATTGGAAAGCGCCCCCGGCGTCAAAGACGTAGACAAAATCGCAGCCTTCTGCGAAGCCGCAAGTAATCCCCTGAGCCGTTAAAAGTAATATCAGAGTTATAGTGATGAACTCACCCAATTCCTTCCGCACCCAGCCAGACGAGCGCGGCCATTTCGGCGAGTTCGGCGGTCGTTACGTTGCCGAAACACTGATGCCGCTGATCCTCGATCTGGAGCGCGAGTATCGCGCTGCGCAGGCCGATCCGGCGTTTCAGGCCGAGTTCGACGACCTGATGAAGCATTATGTCGGGCGCCCCTCCCCACTTTATTTCGCAGAACGCCTGACTGAGGCGCTCGGCGGCGCGCAAGTCTGGTTCAAGCGCGACGAGCTCAATCACACTGGCGCGCACAAGATCAACAATTGCATCGGGCAGATCCTTCTGGCGAAACGCATGGGCAAGACCCGTATCATCGCAGAGACCGGCGCAGGCCAGCACGGCGTTGCGACCGCGACCGTGTGCGCGCGTTTCGGCCTGCCCTGCGTGATCTATATGGGTGCGGAAGACGTGAAGCGGCAGTCGCCCAATGTCTTTCGTATGAAGCTGCTCGGCGCGGAAGTTGTCCCCGTCACCAGCGGCGGCGCGACGCTGAAAGATGCAATGAATGAAGGGCTCCGCGACTGGGTCGCGAACGTGCACGACACCTTCTACATCATCGGCACCGCTGCCGGACCTCACCCCTATCCGGAACTGGTCCGCAACTTCCAGAGCGTGATCGGCACCGAGGCGCGCGCGCAGATGCTAGAGCGCGCAGGTCGCTTGCCCGATCTGCTGGTCGCCTGCATTGGCGGCGGATCGAATGCCCTGGGCTTGTTCCATCCGTTCCTGGATGACACCGATGTGAAGATGCTCGGTGTCGAAGCAGCAGGCCACGGCCTCGATGGGGATGAACATGCAGCCAGCCTGCTCGGCGGCGCGCCGGGCGTGCTACACGGCAACAAGACCTACCTGCTGCAGGACGAGGACGGCCAGATCACCGAAGGCCACTCGATCAGCGCCGGACTGGATTATCCCGGCATCGGGCCGGAGCATGCATGGCTCAAGGAAACGGGCCGCGTCGAATACACCGCCGTGACCGATAACGAGGCTCTGGACGGCTTCCAGCTGCTGTGCTGCACCGAAGGGATTATCCCAGCGCTTGAACCCTCGCATGCGATTGCAGCCGTCGCCAAACGCGCCAAGGAAATGAGCGAAGACCAGATCATCCTAATGAACCTGTGCGGTCGTGGGGATAAAGACATCTTCACCGTGGCCGAAAAGCTTGGGGTGGAGATGTAGTGCGCGAAGCGTTTCGCTCGGGTGCGATTGGACTCGCTGTTTGCGCGGCTTTTGCGGGGGCAGTATTCGTTGCGCTCTTTAGCGGAGCGTCTTGGTTGGCGGAAACCCGCGTCGACTCCGCTGTCAGTGCGTTTGGTAATTCCGCTTCTGAAGCCAGAGAATACTTGGTCGAGGACTCACGTTGGGTGGCTATTGAGTATGGCAAAACTGTAGCCGCTATTTTGCTCGTATATTGGGTGTTCGCGAGCGGTCTGGGAAAGGGTCGGATCACAACGTTCAAATTGCCAAATTGGCTCTTGGCCTTTGCCCTGGCTGGGATAACCACAGGGGTTATCAATCGATACTTCTACTGGGCGGAAACCTATTGCGATCAGCTGCCATACCCCCATGACGGTTTCCAAATTCTACGGATCCACGAGTGCCCAAGTAGCGGAATATTCTTCCACGCGTTAGTCGCAGTCTCGTTACTCGCAGCAGTTACAAGCTTAGTTTTGAGAATTGTCCAATCGAGAAATTTTGAACGGATTCAATGACTCGCCTCTCCATTCACCGACATGCTGAACTCGTTTTGTCGAAACCGTCGTTGAATCCGCTTCGCTCCTGGAAATGGCCATCAAGGCAAAAAGTGAACTGTCCTACTCTGCTCAACCCATGCAATAACTCACCCATGTCTGCCGCTGCTTTCTCTCTTCACCCCGCACAAGCCAGTCGCTATTCCGCTCCGAACTTTTCCATCCTCTGGACCGTGTAACATGCGGTCCATGTCTCAGGAATCTCCCCTTGAATATGAACAGCCATGACCAGACTCGCTAACGCTTTCACTAAGCCGCACGCGGCCTTCGTCGCCTTCATCACCGCTGGCGATGGCGACACCGCGGCCAACCTCGACGCACTGGTTGCAGGCGGCGCCGATGTGATCGAGCTGGGCATGCCCTTCACCGATCCAATGGCCGATGGGCCTGCGATCCAGAGTGCGAACCTGCGCTCGCTTGGCGCGGGGACGACCACCGCTGACGTACTGCAAATCGCAAGCGACTTTCGCGCTCGCCATCCTGACGTACCACTGGTGCTGATGGGCTACGCCAATCCGATGATCCGGCGCGGCGCGGGCTGGTTCGGCATTGCGTGCTACAAAGCGGGCGTGGACGGTGTGATCTGTGTCGACATGCCGCCCGAAGAGAACGAAGATCTCAACTTCGAGCTCGAATCGCACATGATCAGCTGGATTCCGCTGGCGACACCGACCACCGATTCTGAGCGACTTCCTGCCGTGCTGAATAACGCGAGCGGGTTTCTGTACTATGTCTCCGTCGCGGGAATCACGGGGCTGCAACAGGCCGCGCAAAGCTCAATCGAAACCGCAGTTCGCGCTCTTAAGGAACAGACCGATTTGCCGGTTGCGGTGGGCTTTGGAGTGAGAACGCCGGAACAAGCCGCCGAAATCGCCAAGGTGGCTGACGGTGTCGTTGTCGGCTCAGCACTCGTCGATCTGGTCGGGGAATATGGCGTTGACGCGCCAGCCAAGCTACAAGAGCTCACATCAGCCATGGTTGCAGCTATCAAAACGTCCGCTGAAACCGCGCGCTCCTGAGGGATCACAAGACATGAACTGGTTCAACCGCGTTCGCAATTCGCTGGGCTTCGGCGAAGAGAAAAAGAGCACAGAGAAAGACCTCTGGATCAAATGCCCGAACTGCCAGGAAATGCTGTTCGTCGCGGAATACGAGGAAAACTCCAGCATCTGCCATAAGTGCGGCCACCACGGGCGGATTGGCGCAGATGCGCGGCTGAAGCTGCTGCTGGATGAAGGGTATGAACTGCTCCCGCAGCCGCAGGTCACCGAAGACCCACTCAAGTTCAAAGACAGCAAGAAATACACCGAACGTCTGAAAGCGGCGCGCGCGAAGAATCCGCATGAAGATGCGTTCCTCGTCGGGTCTGGCGCGATCGATGGCCATCCGGCGGTGGTCGGCGTGCAGGACTTCGGTTTCATGGGCGGATCAATGGGCATGGCTGTCGGCATGGCGTTCTGCGCCGGTGCCGAACGCGCTCTGGCTCGCAAGGCGGCCTATGTCGTGGTCACCGCGGCTGGCGGTGCACGGATGCAGGAAGGCATACTCAGCCTGATGCAAATGCCGCGTGCGACTGTGATGACGAGACGCCTCAAGGCGGCTGGACTACCCTATATCGTCGTACTGACCGACCCAACCACCGGCGGCGTGACAGCGAGTTATGCCATGCTGGGTGATATCCAGATTGCCGAACCGGGCGCATTGATTGGCTTCGCTGGCCAACGCGTGATTCAAGACACGATCCGCGAGCAACTGCCTGAAGGGTTCCAGCGCGCCGAGTATCTCCACAAGCACGGCATGGTCGATATGGTCGTGACGCGGCATGAGCTCAAATCAACCCTCGCAAGTGTACTCGATTACATGCTGCCCAAGGCGGCTGCTTAAATCACATGGTCGATTTCGGTCGCTCGGACGACCCCAAGGTACAGGCTCAACTGGATCGCCTGAGCGCGCTGAGCGTCCCGCAAGGCCGCCTCGGCCTGGATACGATCCGTGCGCTGATGGAGAGGCTCGGCAATCCGCATCGCAAGTTGCCGCCGGTGTTTCATGTTGCGGGGACCAACGGCAAGGGATCGGTCTGCGCCTTCCTGCGCGCTATGCTGGAAGCCGATGGCAAGCGCGTGCATGTCACCACCTCCCCGCATCTGGTGCGCTATAACGAACGCATCAGGATCGCGGGTGAACTGATCACAGACGAGGCTCTGGCAACGCACCTCAAAGAGGTGCTGGATGCGAGCGAAGACCTCCGCCCCAGCTTCTTCGAGGTGACCATCGCCGCCGCCTTCCTCGCGTTTAACCGCGAGCCTGCCGATGCCTGCGTGGTCGAAGTCGGCCTAGGCGGGCGCTTTGACGCGACCAACGTGCTGGAACCGGAAGCGGTGGCGGCGTGCGGTATCGCGGCGTTGGGACTGGATCACGAGAAGTTCCTGCTCGCGTCTGAAGAAAGTGTACCGACCGAGCCGATGGCAAGGATCGCGTTTGAGAAGGCAGGGATTGCGAAGAAGGGAGTGCCGCTTCTTTCGATCAGTGAATCCAGTGTCGAGAGGAAGCAAGTCCAGGTGTCGTCGACGCGTGCTGGCTCATTGCTGTTCCGTTTGGGCAGGGACTGGCACTATTCACACGCCGAAACTGGATACTACAGGGATGAACAAGGATCATTTGAGCTTCCGCGCCTCGGTCTTTCGGGCAGACATCAGATTGGAAACGCGGCTCTGGCAGTGGCAATGCTGCGACATCAGGATAGAGTCGAGAGCTCGGTCGAGGCCATCCAGCAGGGTCTAGGAAAAGCGCGATGGCCAGCGCGAATGCAGCGCCTGTCCAAAGGTCCGCTTGTCGGCGAACGCGATGTGTGGCTTGATGGCGGCCACAACCCAAGCGCGGGGAAAGCTATAGCCGAGCATTTCGACGAGCCGCTTCACCTTGTTCTCGGCATGCTCGCCAACAAGAACCCTCGCGCGCTGCTCGACCCGCTGGGCGACAAGGTGCTCAGCCTTACCATCGTCCCTGTGCCGGACCACGATTGCCATTCGGCTGAGGCGTTTGGAACAGATGCCGGTGCTGCGTCGGACCTTGAGGAAGCGCTTCTCAACCTGCCAAGCGACGGAAGGCCGATCCTAATCGCAGGCTCGCTCTACCTTGCGGGCGAAGCCTTGCGGCTCAATGACGAGATCCCGGACTAGCCGGCATCCTCCCTCCCCGCGCTTCCTAGCGCCTCGTCCACCAGCCCAGACCGCATCATCCAGCCGAACAGCACGATGCCCGGCACGGCCAGCGCAGTGGTAAGGAGATAGAAGTTTACATAGCCGATCCACTCGATCAGCCCGCCCGCTGAGGTGCCAGTCAATATCCGACCGACTATGCTCGCCGCCGCGCTGATCATGGCATAGTGCGCGGCAGTGAAGCGCAGGTCGCACAGCGCCGAGAAATAGGCGACGACTACAACCCCGCCATAGCCGCTAGCGAAATTCTCGAAGCCAATCGCGGCGGCAAGACCAAGATTGGTCTTTCCAGCCACCGCCAAAGCCGCAAAGCTGACATTGGACACTGCCATCAGGATCAGCGCGATCAGCACCGAGCGCTTCAGCCCAAGCCGCGCATAGATGATACCACCGATGAAGATGCCGATCAGATAGGCCCAGAACCCCACTCCAACGTCGTAGATCGCAATCTCGTCATTGCTGAAACCGAGATCATCGAACAGCAGACGGAACGTCAGATTTGCGAGCGTATCTCCGATTTTGTGAACAAGGATGAAAGCAAGGACGAGCCACGCTCCGTGGCGGCTGAAGAACTCGGCAAAAGGTCCGGCAATCGAGTGCCATATCTCCGCCAGACCTCGGCGCACGTTCTCGACCTTGTGGCGCGCCGGTTCACCGAGGATCAGAGCCGTCAGCATCGCCGGAAGCGCGAGCGCAGCGCAGGACAAATATGCCGCGCTCCATCCGTAGCGCGCCGCAACTACCAGCGCGATGGCACCCGCCCCGGCTGAACCGACGCGCCAACCATACTGGTTCATGCCCGACCCTGTCCCAAGCTGATATGGTTTGAGCGTTTCGATCCGATAAGCGTCGATTACGATGTCAAAGGTCGCTCCGGCAACGCCGACCAGCACCGCCGCGACAATGGTTGCGAACAGGTCTTGCGATGGATCGACCAAAGCGAGATTGACCACCGACGCCATGACCAACAGCCCGGCAACAGTCATCCACGACACCCGCTGGCCCAGCCGACCAAGGATCGGCAGGCGCACGCCGTCGATGATCCACGCCCAGAAGACCTTGAGGTTGTAGACCAGGAAAGCGAGCGTGAAGGCAGTGACTGTCGCTTTGTCGATGCCGTCTTGCGCCAGCCGCGTCGTCAGCGTCGCGCCGATCATTGCGTAGGGAAAGCCGGAGGAGACGCCGAGAAAGAATGCACCCAGAGACTCTCTCTCCAGATAGGGCGTAACTGCACGCCGCCAATTCCGCTGCGATGCAGCTTCGGCCAAGACTTATTCCGCTGGCTGTGCTTCTGGTGCGACAATCCCGGCTTCGCTACCGGCTCGCGCCTGACGCCACCATTCAAAGCAGACCAGCACTGCCGCTGCGAGACCGATGAAGGTCGTCAGTACGAAGACATCGAAATACCCCTGATCCTCGATCATCTCGCCCAACGCTCCGCGACCCAGAGTTCCCACCAGCAGCGTCAGCGAAGAAAGCAGCGCGTATTGCACAGCACTAAACTTCTTCGACACGATCGAACTGAGCCAAGCGATATAGGCCGCTCCGGCAATCCCGATTGCAAGGTTCTCAAACGCGATAGTGATCGTCAATTTCGCGAGCTCAGCGTCCCCAATAACTGGCACTTGCATGATCAGATAAGTGAAGCCGACCGCATCACTGACCGCCTGCATATTCGCTCCGCCTATGGCAAGATCAGCATAAAGCAGGTTCGTCAGCGCTGCCAGCAGACCGCCGATCAACAAAGTTGCCATGCGCCCTATAACGGTCAGCATCAGGCCACCAAATGCCAATCCGGCAATGATTGCCCCCACTCCAAAAAATTTGGACGCAAAGGCCACGTCGTCGTTGGTGTACTGAAGTTCGCCGAGGTAAAAGGGGTAGGCGAAGGTTCCCCAGATCGCATCGCAGATTCGGTAAGTGAGCACCACGGCGAGGATCAGAACCAATGACCAACCCATGCGACCTACAAATTCTACCAAGGGCAACACGAGAGCGCGATAAAGGTGATCCAGCGCGTATGCTCCGCCACTCGCAGGTGGCGCATCAGTTGTAAGTAGATGGTTTCCATCACGCTTTTGCGCGGCCAGCCAACCGGCGATTAGCGCAGGCAGGATAATCGTGGCGACAATGATCCACGGCCCAAAATTCTTGGTGAACTCGGTCGGGTTCGGCCGATCTTCTGGTGCGTAAGTCATCGACATGATCATAAAGGCCAGCACTGTGCCGATAGCCAGCGCCCAGAGTAGGCCTACCGCTGCCAATGCGCGATTGCGGATTGCGGGTGCCAGTTCACCTGCTTTACGCAACGCCAGAACCTGTTCGTCGGCAACTCCGTCGTCGTTCGCTGCATCATCGTCTGCGTTGGGCGCGAACAATCCGATAGCGCCGGCTGCCAGCAGGATTGCCCCCATCATCATGTAGGTTTCGGGCCATCCGATCCGCGCGGCAATGATCAAACCCAGCGCGCCACCAACCAGTGAACTGAACCGATAGCCCATCTGGTAAACGGTTGAGAGGATATCGATTGTCGCCTTGTCGTCGGCGACATCAATCCGCCAGGCGTTGATCGCAATGTCCTGTGTTGCGCTTGCGAAAGCCCCGATGCCAGCGAGCAAAGAGAACCAGCCAAGCTGCGTCTTGGGTTCAAGCACGCTCATCGTCACCAGAATTACGCCAAGGATCACCTGCATGGGTACGATCCATTGCTTGCGCTTTCCGAGACTGCGCAACAGTGGCAGGTTGGCCTTGTCGATCAAAGGCGACCACAAGAATTGAAAGGCATAGGCCAATCCGATCAGCGAGAAGATGCCCATCGTTTCGAGATCGACTTCAGCTTCTGTCAGCCAGGCGAACAAGGTGCCAAGGAAAAGCGCAAACGGCAGACCGCTGGCGAAGCCAAACACCAGCATAAAGAAGGTCTTGCGATTTGTCAGCGCAACGCCAAGCGCACGCATAGCGCCCGGTTTTGCAGCTACAGCAGCTTCGGCCATTGGCAGTCGTCCTTTCGCGAACGCAAAATCTCTGCAACACTAAGCGTGGATGACAGGAATAGGGAAGCCGCGATGAACGCGCCGACAACAGATGTCCCCGCTTTGAAGCCGACTGCGGGCCAATTGGCTTTAGCCGAAGCAATCCGAACGGGCGAAAACAGAGTTGCTGATGCCGTCAGTAGCGTCCCGGCCAGCCGCTATACCGATCCAGACCACTTCGCATGCGAAAAAGCCGCGCTGTTTGATCGTTTGCCACAAGTGCTCGTGCCAAGCGCTTTGCTGCCAGAACCCGGAATGGCTGTGCCGCATGATGCTACAGGACGACCGCTTTTGATCACTCGCGATGCCAAAGGCCAATCGCACGTATTCCTCAATGTCTGCCAACATCGCGGAACGCGCCTGGTTGAAGGGGAAGAGGTGCAATGTGCAAAGCGGCTTGTCTGTCCTTATCACGCATGGACTTACAAGCTTGATGGCAGGCTGCTGGCCCTGCCCCGCCCAGAGACCTTTCCCGGCCTTGAAAAGAGTGAACATGGTTTGGTCGAATTGCCATCCCTGGAAGCGGGCGGATTGATCTGGTTCTCACCCGATCAAGCCGCTGACTTTTCCGATGCCCGGTTGGTCAGTGAGGACTTTTCGAGTTTCGGCATGGAGACTGCGTACTTATTCCGCCGCAAGACTCACACAGTCAGGGGCAATTGGAAGCTGATTATGGATGCCTTCCTGGAAAGCTATCATGTCACCCGGTTGCACGCGAACACGATCGGTCCGTTCTTCAAGGATGGCGTAACAGCGGGCGACAATGTCGGACCGCATCTGCGGTCGGCTGTGGGGCGTCTTGAGGAAATGGAAACCGTCGACCTCACTGATATGGCCGAGATGCGCCGTGTCATTACCTTCGCCTACCAGTTGCTGCCGGGAACAGTCATTGTCCCCAGCCCTGATTATGTGAATGTCATGGTCTTGATGCCGCAGGCGCATGATCTGACTTTGGTCGAAGACTTCATGCTAATTCCCGAAAAACCAGCAACCGAGAAGGCACACGATCACTGGGAACGGAGCTGGAAGCTGCTGGATGGCGGCGTATTTGCAAGCGAAGACTTCCGCGCCGCCGAGCTTGGGCAGCAAGGGCTGGAATCCGGTGCTATCAAGGACCTGACCCTCGGTACACTTGAAAGCGGAATCAATCGCTTCGATGCCATCGTGCAAGATGCGTTGCGCGAGGTGAATTGATATGCGCGGCGCAAGCGCCTAGGCGCGCGCCATGCCTACCAATCCGAAACAAGCCGAAGATCGCCCTGAAGGCGACCGAATAGCCAAGTTGCTCGCTCGTGCAGGAGTAGCAAGCCGGCGAGAAATTGAGCGGATGATCGCTGACAAGCGGATCTCTCTGAACGGCAAGCCGGTCGAGACGCCCGCCACTTTCCTAACAAGCCTCAAAGGTGTGAGCGTTGATGGCAAACCTGTGGCTGCTGCCGAAGCGACTCAGCTATTTGCTTTCCACAAACCAACAGGTTTGATTACAGCCGAGCGCGATCCGGCTGGAAGACCCACAATCTACTCCGCCCTTGTAAATGCCCTCCCGAAAGGGACACCGAGGCTCATGCCGATTGGGCGGCTGGATCTGAATACGGAAGGGCTATTGCTGTTGACCAACGATGGCGGTCTGAAACGGCAAATGGAGCTACCCTCCTCTGGCATTCCACGCACGTATCGGGCTCGTGCTTTCGGTGACATCAAGCAAGACCAACTCGAAGCTCTGGCCGATGGGGTTGAAATTGAAGGCGTGCGTTATGGATCAATCGATGCCAATCTTGAGCGCGGTTCAGGTCGCAACAACTGGATCGAGATGAGCATTACCGAAGGCAAGAATCGCGAAGTGCGCCGAGTGCTCGAGTATCTTGGCTTAAAGGTAAATAGACTGATCCGCACGGCGTATGGCCCCTTCATGCTCGGCGATCTTCCACGCGGCCAGGCAGCCCGGATTCGCAAAGGCGATCTTGATCGCTTCGCCAGCAGCTTAAAGAAGCGCCCGTCATGAGAATAATTTCGGGGGATTGGCGAGGTCGGACGCTAATCGCGCCAAAAGGTGATGCAACTCGGCCTACCGCCGATAGAACGCGCGAAACACTATTCAGTATGCTCACAAGCCGATTGGGCAGCTTTGAGGATTTGCGGATTGCTGACCTGTTCGCTGGCTCGGGCGCTCTTGGGCTGGAAGCACTATCGCGCGGAGCCGCTCATTGCCTGTTTGTCGAACAGGATCGGGCTGCGCTTGATGCCATTCGCAGCAATATTGCGACGTTCGATGCCCGCTCTCGCAGCACCGTAGAAACAGGATCGGTCATGCACTTGCGCGCAGCACGTGAACCCTATGATTTGATCCTGCTCGATCCGCCATACGACACCGGTGCAGGCGCAGTTGCCCTCGACAGGTTGTTGAGGCTCGGCTGGATTGGCCCTGCCACATGGATGGCAGTTGAAACGGCAGCCAAGGAAGAAGTCCGCGTGGTGGGCCTCGAAATCGACGCAGAGCGCCGGATCGGCAAAGGACGGCTGACGCTGTTGCGCCTTGATCCCGGCCGTGCCGATCCGGACACCCTTACACCCGCGTGACCACCAGCGCAGGCAAACTGGCTGCTATTCGATCATATGTCATAGCTCTTCTGATGGCTGATCAGCCGGTGCAGCGGCGGCTTCGCCATTGGCGGTTGCCTCGATACCGGACCATGCCTTTTCCCGCTCAGGCCCAGTCATGGCAGTCAAGGCAAGCTTGTCCTCATCGGCTAGACGCCAGAACAGATCCTGGCGGCTGTTTGATAGCGACCAATAATAGCCCTTGGTCTCATTGGGCCAGGAATCATAGGCAACCTGCATATCAGGCGCCCAGCCATCATAGGCGGCTTGCTGTTCGGGAGAGAGCGTCACCGCCTCACCCGGCACTTCGTCTTGTGCCATCACATTGGCAGGGATTGCGACCGTGGCTGCTGCTAGGCTGGCTCCGATCAGATAAAGTGACGTTTTACGCATTGGAAACTTCATAGGGGATTCTCCTTTGAAATGGTCCCAAGCGCGAACGAACGCGACCTAAACTCGTGGCCATCCGGACAGGCTTACCCCTCCATCCGGACAAGAAATGTTATGGCCGCCCAAACCGCAATCGCCCACCTTTCGCGGCGTCCTGCAACCCGATCTCCGCACGATCTAGCGAGAGCTGTGGCGAAAGCGCGTTCAGATGATTTGCGCCAGCATCTGTGCTGGAGTTTCGCAGTATCTTTGCACGAAACCCCAAACATCGGAGGTTGCGAGCAAGGCATTCGTTCTCTAACTGTTCGCATCAGGTCAATGAGCAATTCCCTTTCCCTTCCCGGCGATTCCGCGCCACCCAATGGCACCGTCCCGCCCTATGCCGCGCAATTGAATCCGCCTCAGCGTGAGGCGGTTCTGACGACAGAAGGGCCGGTTCTGATGCTGGCGGGCGCAGGAACAGGTAAAACCGCTGCGCTGACGTCCCGGCTCGCACATCTCGTTGCCACAAGGCGTGCGTGGCCTAGCCAGATCCTATGCGTGACCTTTACCAACAAAGCTGCACGTGAAATGCGAGAACGCGTGGCTGGGCATCTCGGCCAGACAGTGGAAGGCATGCCTTGGTTAGGTACGTTTCACTCGATTTGCGCGAAAATGCTGCGTCGCCATGCTGAGCTGGTCGGGTTGGAAAGCAATTACACCATCATTGATACCGATGATCAGCTTCGCCTGCTCAAACAACTCATCAATGACAATGATCTGGACGAAAAGCGATGGCCAGCTCGCCAGCTTGCCGGCCTTATCGATCGTTGGAAAAACCGCGGATTGAACCCCGCCGATCTCGATGCGGTCGACAATGAAAGCTATGCCAACGGGCGCGGCCAGGCGATGTATCAGCTCTATCAGGATCGGCTGAAAGCCTTGAACGCCTGTGATTTCGGCGACCTGATGCTGCATATTCTCAATATCTTCAGGCAACACAACGATGTGCTTGCCGACTATCAGCAGCGTTTCAAATACATCCTGGTTGATGAGTATCAGGATACGAACGCGGTGCAGTACCTGTGGCTGCGTTTGCTCGCTCAGGAACGCAAAAATATCTGCGTCGTCGGAGATGATGACCAGTCGATCTATTCCTGGCGCGGGGCTGAAGTGGCCAACATCCTGCGCTTCGAGAAGGATTTTCCGGGCGCGCATGTCGTCAAACTGGAACAGAATTATCGCTCAACTCCGCACATTCTAGGGGCTGCATCCGGATTAATCCGCGCCAACAGTGAACGCCACGAAAAGACGCTGTGGACTGAAGCAAATGGCGGAGACAAAGTCCGCGTCATCGGTGTTTGGGATGCCCCTGAAGAAGCACGCAGGGTAGGCGAGGAAATCGAACGGCTCGAAGGCGAAGGCGCGCCTTTGGACAAAGTCGCGATCCTTGTGCGTGCGCAATACCAGACTCGCGAGTTCGAAGACCGGTTTATCCAGATCGGCGTGAACTATCGGATCATTGGCGGTTTTCGATTCTATGAACGCGCCGAGATTCGTGATGCCCTCGCCTATCTGCGAGTGATCGCACAGCCGCAAGATGATCTCGCCTTTGAGAGGATCTACAACCAGCCCAAGCGCGGTCTCGGTGCTAAGACGCTTGAAAAGATGCACCAACATGCGCGGCGCACTGGGCTTCCTCTCGCAGCCGCATCGCTTGAACTGGCGGATAGCGATGAATTGCCGAAACGTGCTGCCAATACGATTGGCGACATGATGCGCAAGTTTCTCGCTTGGCGCGAGGCCGCTGACAGCATGACGCCTTCTGACCTGTTGCGCTTGGTGCTGGATGAAACTGGCTACAATGACATGCTGGCCAATGACCGTTCAGCCGAGAGCGCAGGCCGCGCGGAAAACCTTTCGGAGCTGGCACGGGCGATGGAGGAATACGAAACTCTCGGAGACTTCCTTGAGCATGTTGCGCTGGTGATGGACAATGATCGCGGCGATGATGAAGACACCGTCACGATTATGACGATCCATGCCGCGAAAGGCCTGGAGTTCGACCATGTCTTTTGTGTTGGCTGGGAAGAAGGCGTTTTTCCTTCGCAGCGTGCGATCGATGAAGGCGGCCTCG
>JBCBHD010000049.1:0-14068 GCA_038526115.1 Pseudomonadota bacterium
GCGGGGCTGCATCGCCTCCACCTTGTCGAGTTCGAATGGAAGCTCGCGGTGGAAATATTGCCCGCTGGCTGCATCGAAGCCGGCAAGACCGCGGCTGCCGAGCACGGCAAGTGCTCCTTCGATATCGGTTGTTGCCAGTCCCAGACCATTTGCCAGCTCATCCAAATTCAGTTCCGACTGCCACTTCAGGCTGGCGCGGACTTTCGCGATGATGGCATCGTGCGGCGGATTGGCGAGCGCTGAAAGCACCTGCCCTTCGCCCGAGAATCCGCGATAGACTTCAGGGCTGATTAGCAGGAAGAACGAACCTTGTTCGTAACAAACCTCCCATGCGCTCGCGCCGCTATCGTCGTCCGCCCATACTTTGAGGGTCTTGGCGCGAAGCAGCAGCGGTTCGATCACTTTCACGCGGTGTGTGCCAAGAATTGGGACTGCACCGCGCTGTTCGCGTTGGCTGGCCCGGATCGAGCGACCGCTTGAGATCGCATAGGTCGGCCGCTTGGGCCGCGCAGCTTTGGGCAACGAACGCAGGAAGCGCAATGCCTCTGGGGCGGGTACTTCCATCTTAAGGTCGAGGCGCGGCACATAGGCCTGAACCTCACTGAATCCCTTGATCCAGCGCAGGGGCAGTTTGACCTTTTTCTCGACCGTGCGGTCATTGCCTTTGCTCAACACGACCTCGTCCGCGCCAACAGCGAATTCAACCTGCTCATCGTCGCGTAGTCGCAGCAGCGCGTTCCGCATATCGGTGTTGAAATCGACATTGGTCGTGCCACGACCCTGAACATCGCCTTCGAACACGCCTTCGGGCAGATCAACGCGAGCATAGACGCCGCAGCAACCGCTAAATCCTTCGACCCGCAGCACCTCTTCATTGCTGGTGAGGACCGGGTCGAGCAACGGCGGGATGGGGAGGAAGAAGTGAGTGCGTACTACCTCGCTCAGGACGTAGAGCATTTCTCCAGTCTGGCGCGGTTTGCGCAGTTTCCCATCAAAGAAGTATGGCGTCGCATGATCGGCGTTGCAGGTCGCAAGCGAGAATTGTGGACCACCAAGGTCGTTTGCGGCGACGCCGGATGGGTAGGCGTAACGATAGGTGAAATCGAGCGCTGCTGACATGATGACCCTCCCGTAGATAGCCTATGCGTATCGCCGGGGAGGGTCAAAATATCCTTAGCGTTTATCGGGCGACTTCAACAAGATGAGCGCCCCCTGCCGCGTCGCTGGTCTTGAAACCAACTCCGGTAAAGCGCTTGATCAGGTCCATAGCCGTTTTTGTGTGCAGGCTGAGCTTCACAGTTGTGAACGCGCCGCCCCGCGCCATCGCAAAGGGCAGCAGCAGTTGGTCCTGCAGGTAGGGTCCTGCGAAGGCGCCGCTTTTCAGATAACCAGCCATACGTTTGGCAGCGGTCTTTGCCAGCCGTTCGGCAGGCAGACCCATCTTTGCAAAGCCCGAGGTGATTTCGGTGACGTGATCGAATTCAGCTTCGATTAGCAGCGCGTTGCCCGGGCCTTCGTCAGCCGGAAGCTGCCGCGTAGCAAATGCACCATCCGGCCAGTCGTTCAGGACTTTCCGTGCGGTTACGAGTTCACGCTCTGCCACATCGAACGGCATGCCTGTGACAATAGCCTCGGCTTTGAGCGAGAGCTGCTCGCCGCGTTCGATACATTCGATCGGGCGCAGGCCGGACGGCTTGATATCGACGATGATCCGTCCGCCACCGCGCGGGAAGAAGCCGTGGCGTTCCAGTCGGGCGCTGACCTTCGGCCCCATGCGCGACAGCAAGGGAAGCAGCGTCCTGGCTGTGAACTCAAACGGAGGCGATGCCATTGCGTGCGTTCCGCCCTCAATCACCAGCCGCGATGGCGCATCGGCCAGCATTAACGGCACGATCACCGACTGAAGTACCAGCCCGGTGCTGCCTGCTGTGCCGACTGCAAAAGTGTGGTCTCCCGGTGTGATCGAACCGGGCCGGAAGGTAATTTCCTCCGATCCGACCGCCAGCCCGCTGGCTTCGGCATTGCCGATCAGGCACGCAGCCTCGAGCGCGGTGACATGCTGTCGCTTCATCCCGGGCTTCTCGCGCCCGCCACGGATATTGTTGATGGTAAAGGGCTCTCCGGTCAGCAGGGAGAGGGCTGCGGAATACCGCAACACCTGCCCGCCGCCTTCGCCTTCGGAGCCGTCGATAATGATCATTACTTGTCTACCAGTTCGATGAAGAGACGCTGGGCCTCTTCGGCAAATACATCTTCGCTAAGCCGCTCGGGAACGTCGCCCGCGCGGGTCAGTTCGTCGGCGATCAAAGCCTCAAGCTCGGGAATACGGACAGCATTGCCCGCTTCCTTGGTTTTGGCCTTGAGCGCGATCAGTCCCGCCATTTCCATTGGCGGGCGACACGAAGAATCGAGCCGCAGAGCGCGGATCGAAAGCGCCGGGCGCAGCGCATAGAAATAGCGTTTTACCGGAATGTCCTCGCCATCGGTAAACCAGCGATCCATGCTGCCTTTGCCAAGATTGGCGTAGTGTTTGGCATAACCGCGCGGGTTGAAATGCGCGTCTGCCAAATCACCAAGCTGTCCGATAGCGGGATCGGGTTCGATGTAACGGATCGGGCTCTTCATCCATTCGGACACGACCGCATTGTGCTTGAGCATCAGCCCCAGCGTCTTGCGGATTTCCCAGCCGTTGAGATCGATTTCGTCGACGATCGGCCGTTCGATCACATCGCGCGGTGTCTTGAGCGCGAGGTAGTCGCGGCGAGGGCGGACATAGATGAAGCGTACATCGTAATCGCTGTCGGGTGAGGGGAAGCCCCATGCTCGCGAACCGGATTCGACCGCGAGCAAGAGCCGCACACCTTCCTCGCTGGCAAGCGTGGCCAGACGGTGATCGATCTCTGTACGGATCTTGGGTGCGATTGCGTGTGGTGCGGTCATGGTTGTTAGTTCTCAAATTTCGGGAAGGTCATCATCTCATCGCGCGAGCAGCAATTCTGCCACTTCGCGCCAGTTCTCACATCTCTGATACTCGAAACGGTCGTCACGTTGCGAATTGCGTGCCCGCTGAGAGCCGCAAAACTGAATCAGCGTCTCCACATTGGTCATGTGACTGAGTACGTCGAGCCTATCATCGATGAATACCGATATCCCCAAGCGTTCGCATATCGGCGCTTTTTCCGGACGTTTGCGACAGAAATGCACATTCTCGCGCCTGAGGCCTGTTCGGGTGTAGAAGTCATGATGCTCAAGCCAGTCGAGCGACTTCTGTTGCACTCTCGGTCCGCACTTCGAGACGATGTACATCTCATCGCCGAAACGCTCTTCTCGTAAGCGTCGAATGGTCTCTGCAGCGCCTTCGAACATCGGTGTTTCGAGATAGTCATTCGTGAAAAACGATGTGTCTCCTTCGGTTTCAGCGGGCTTTATGATGACCCCGCCAATGTCAATTCCAATTCTGTCTTTCATTCCAATTTAGTTCGTAATTTCAATATGTTTGTGTGATGTGAGGCAGGCGATGCCCGCAAAGAGTTACCCCTTCACGCACACCACCTGCTTCAGCGTATGGACGATCTCGACGAGGTCGGCTTGGGCCGACATCACCGCCTCGATCGGCTTGTAGGCCTTGGGCGTTTCATCGATCACGCCCGCATCCTTCCGGCATTCGACACCGGCTGTGTCCGCGATGTGCTCGTCGAGCGTCACCAGCTTCTTGGCCTGTGTCCGGCTCATCACCCGGCCTGCGCCATGCGAGCAGCTGTCGAAGCTCTCCGCATTGCCCAGCCCGCGCACGATGAAGCTTTTCGCGCCCATCGAGCCCGGGATGATACCGAGAGTACCCTTCGCGGCCCGCACTGCCCCCTTCCGGGTGACAAGCACGTTTTCACCGAAGTGGTTTTCCCGCGTCACATAGTTGTGATGGCAGTTTACCGCTTCGCATTCAGCCTCGAACGGCTTGGCGATCTGCGACCGCAGCGCGTCAAGCGCATGAGTCATCATCACCCGCCGGTTGAGTGCGGCAAAGTCCTGCGCCCATTCGACCGCTTCAACATAATCGTCGAAATGCTCCGTCCCTTCCGGGAAGTAGGCAAGGTCTTCATCGGGCAGGTTGATATGCCACTGCCGCATGTCCTTCTTCGCCAGTTCGATGAAGAACCGACCGATCGCGTTGCCAACGCCCCGCGATCCGGAATGCAGCATCACCCACACTCGCTGATCCTGATCGAGGCACAGCTCGAGGAAGTGGTTCCCCGTGCCGAGCGTGCCAAGATGCACGACCGTGTTCGAGTTCTTCAGCTTCGGATACTTGGCGACGATGTTGCCAAACCGCACGGCCAGTTCGGCCCAAGCATCGACAACGACCTGAGGCGGTTCGCCCCACGAGCCCTTGTCCCGACGCCGACCGGCAGACCGGCCGTGCGGTACCGCAGCTTCAAAAGCCGACCGGATACCGGCAAGGTTATCCGGCAGGTCGCTTGCAACCAGCGAAGTCCGCGCCGCCATCATGCCGCAGCCGATATCGACGCCGACTGCCGCCGGGATCACCGCGCCCTTGGTCGGGATAACCGAACCCACGGTCGCGCCGATACCGACATGCACGTCCGGCATTGCCGCCACATGCTTGAAGATAAACGGCATCTGCGCCGCTTTGGCGAGCTGAGCCTTGGCTTTGTCATCGACGGGAACGCCGCGCGTCCACATCTTGACCGGAGCGCCGCCTTCCACATGCTGGTATTCATAAGTCGTCTGGGTCATGGCGACCTCCATTACTTCGTTTCAATTCCTAGTGCTGGCGACAAGTTTTTGGCGAGACGCTTTTTCCTGAGCTACTCCAGCGAACTGGGGGTGGGCTCGAACCACCGACCTCCCGCTCTCGCAGGCGCTCTGACCATGTAGTCCCGCCCGCATTCGCCAGCGTTTTCTTCTAAGTGCTGGCGGCGAAGTTTGGTGAGACAGCCCAGATTGCTCCGGGGGTGGACTTGAACCACCACGGTCTTGCGACCTTTACCGATGTAGTCCCACCGGTATCCGCCAGCGTTGTTCGAAATTTTGGTCCACGGCGACGAAGTTTTTGAAAGACGTTCCTGCTCTATCCAACTGAGCTACAGGCCCATATGTGCTCAAGCAGCACCGCGTTAGCGCGCTTGATAATGGTGGGCCTGGCGGGACTCGAACCCGCGACCTGGCGATTACAAGTCGATGTAGTCCTTCAGGCATTCGCCGTGGATTTGGAAAGGGTCGGAGCAACCAGTCGTGGTGAGACGGCGGCCCTTAAGCTACGTTCCATCGACGGGATTCGAACCCGCATCTCCCTTTACCATTGCTGGCATTGAGGCGCTTTACTCGTCGGGCCTGATCGTGGGGATGTAGTCCCACCGGCATTTGCCCCGACCCTTTCCAAATCAAATTTCATCATATCAAAGGTCACGGCGACCACATTTGGACGAGACGGGCGCCCATCTGGGCTAACCATCGTTTCAGGATGTAGTCCCGCCCGGCATTCGCCGTGACCCTCTTCGTTCAGTTCAAATCTCCACTTCGTTGACGATTTCGACCCAATCTTGCGCATCGCCATTGGCGAAGCGTGCTATTGCGTCGAACACCGCGTCGGTGAATCCACCGACATTCATGATGTCCTTTCGATCCTTCGCTTGGCTCGAACCGTAAGGCTGGATGTCGATGCAGATCAGCTTTGCAGCCGGGTTACGGCTCTTCAGCTTGTTCCACTCCTTCATCACCGCGGTCGCGCCGTAGTGGTTGCCATCGATCCAGGACTGGTTGTCCGAGACCACCACAACGGTATCGACTTTGGCCTTTTCGCGGTTCAGCTTCGCCAGCGGTGCCGAGACATTCGTCCCGCCTCCGCCGATCTTGGCCAGCTTGGCAGCGTTCACTGCCACGCGAGCACGCGGATCGAGCTTAAGTTTCACAACGTCTTCAGCGAACGGCAGCACCTGCGTCTTGGCGTTGGTTCGCAGCATCGCAGCCGAAACCAGAGCCGCCACGTCGATGCAGCGCACGACCGAAGTCGCACCCGCACGGTGACCCGTGACCGAAGCCCAGACCATCGAGCCGGACACGTCCGGGCACACAACGACGTTGCCCTTCAGCTTCGGAATGCGGGTCTGCGAATAGTCCAGCGCTTTCTCAAGCGCCGCCTGAACCTCCAGCGGAACCCCGTCGCCGACTTGTGTGAGCGCCGTCATAAGCTGGTACGGCATCGGCTTCACGCGCTTGATCGCTTCGCGGTCCGCCAGACGGCCTGCGACCATTTCGGTCACGCCTTCGATCTGGAACGCACCTTTTCGCGCCAGCGTGTTCAGGTTCATACGCAGCGCCTGCCAACCGATACGGCCAGCGAGCACCGCCCAATCCTCTGCGGTCAGTTCGAAGGCGGTCAGCCATTCAAACGGAACCTCGGGAAGGGGCTCCGACTTGCCTTTAGCCTTCGCCGTCTTCCACGCTTCGAACGCAGCGATCTCCACGGGCAGGGCAGCGACATCATACGGCTTGCCGATCAGCCAGCCATAAAATGCACGACGCGTCGCATCTTTCGGGGCCGGGTGAACCATCTTCACGATATCCGCCAGGCTCGGATCATTACCAGTCGCCGCCTGCATCAGCTGACGATACGACGCCTGCTCCAGCCATTCACGCACAAGGCGCTTGGGACGCGAGCCGAGCGAGGTTCGACCAGTCTGGCCTGAACGCATGATCTGCACGAAGTTACGCAGCATACGCCCGTTATCGATCGCGCGCTCGAACACCGGGACCGACAGGTCCGGATCGGCCATGGTTAGCACTGCGGTAAGCAGCGCCGGCATATCCTTCATCGCGCCCGACTGGCGAGCGTAGATCGCGCACTTGGCGACCCATTCGGCATCGACCTTCCACGCAGCATCGAGCACATCGGCCAGCTGCGCGTCGGCTCCCGAATAGAAACCGTCCGACAGCGTGCCGGTAGCAGCCAGCTGCGCGAGCTTGGCCTCGGGGCCATACGCATAGGCAATCCCGCCGGCCTGGTTGACTGTATCGGTGCGCGGAAAGACCTTTGCTGCCGCGCTGGAAAAAAGGTTCTTGTTGGCCATTGTCCAACTCCACTTCGAATATCGTCTGCAGAACTTGGGGGCGGCCGGCCCATTCCGACCGCCCTTGTTTCCGCGCTACGCCGGGTGTTCGACCAACCCGACGCCTGATACTCTGCAGAGGGCGTGCCAAAAGTGACGTCGGACCAGTTGTGTCGGTTTAAGTATATGAAAGTATGAACATAATTGGTTCAGCGGAGAAGCTGCGCTCAATTGGATCGCTATCTCAAGATGATTACATTGTATAATAAACTATCTGGAACTATAAGAATGGTATGAAACCGCTCACTGTCATTGGCTTTCTTGGTTCAACACTGGACGCCGCCAAGTTTGGTCCCAGCCGCTGGAACAAGTGGCGCCCCACGGTCAGCATCTGCATGCAGGATGATCTCAGGGTTGATCGCTTTGTTCTGATGCATGGCGACCAGCATCAACGGCTGGCCAATAGGATGATGGAGGATATCCGCGATGTTTCTCCGGAAACCGAAGTGTCGCCGCAGATCCTCAACTTCGATGATCCGTGGGATTTCGAAGAGGTCTACGGAAAGCTCCTCGATTTCGCACGGGAGTTTCCCTTCGATCCCGACAACAACGATTATCTGATCCATATCACCACCGGCACGCACGTTGCGCAGATATGTCTGTTCTTGCTCACGGAGGCGCGGTTCCTTCCCGGTAAGCTTCTGCAAACGCAGCCCAAGCGGGGCCAGCCGCAGCCCATCGGAACGTGGAACTCGATCGATCTCGATCTCTCTCGCTACGATTCAATCGCAACCCGGTTCGCTGATGCCAGCGCTGAAAGCACAAGCTTCCTCAAAAGCGGAATCGAAACGCGAAATGAAGCGTTCAATAGGATGATCGAGGAGATTGAGCAGGTCGCCGTGCGTAGCCGTGCACCAATTTTGTTGATGGGTCCGACAGGCGCAGGGAAGAGCCAGTTGGCACGCAAGATATATGAGTTGAAGAAACTGCGTCATCAGATCAGCGGCCCGTTTGTCGAGGTCAACTGCGCGACGTTGAAAGGCGATAGCGCGATGTCCGCCTTATTCGGCCACAAGAAAGGCGCCTTTACCGGCGCAGCGAGTGATCGGGCGGGTTTGCTCAAAAGCGCAGACACAGGTGTTTTGTTTCTCGATGAGATCGGAGAGCTTGGCTTGGACGAACAAGCCATGATTCTTCGCGCAATCGAAGAAGGGCGTTTCTTACCAGTTGGGGCCGACAAAGAGGCGACGAGCGAATTCCAGTTGTTGGCTGGCACAAACCGCAATCTGATGGACGAAGTGGCCGATGGCAGCTTTCGCGAAGATCTGTTTGCACGGCTCAATCTCTGGACTTTTGCGCTGCCCGGTCTCGCGGATAGGCGAGAAGATATCGCTCCGAACCTTGACTATGAGCTCGAACGCTTCGCGGAGCGTGAGGGCGCACGTGTCACATTCAACAAAGAGGCTCGGGAGGCATATCTCGCTTTCGCAGAAGGCGCAGGCGCAGTGTGGCAAGGCAATTTTCGCGATCTCGCCGCGAGTGTTACGCGCATGGCCACGCTTTCACCCAATGGGCGGATCGATCGTGTAGCCGTGGAGCTAGAGACATCCAGGCTCAAATCACTTTGGTCTGGCGGCCACGCTGGGTCCGGGGCGGGCAATGATCTGCTGGCGGAATTCCTGCCGTCGAGCAATATTGATCAAATCGATCCGTTCGATCGAGTGCAGCTGGCCTACGTTCTGGAAGTGTGCAGCCGCTCCCGCAGCCTTTCCGACGCAGGGCGCACCTTGTTCGAGAACTCACGAAAGCTGCGCAAATCGACCAACGATGCGGATCGGTTGCGCAAATATCTCGCTCGCTTTGATCTCGAATGGTCAGCGATCAACGCTTCAAAGTGATCCGTGTCTAGAGCTTAGCGCTGGCTTTCTTGACTAGACCGGCCACCTTTTTGGCAGCATCGCTCACAGCGCGAATCCGTTCCGGCAATGCTTTGGCCTCTTCATAGGCCGCTTCCATGGTCTCACGAGCGCTCTTGGCTGATTCATAGGCTTCCTCAATGGCTGCTCCATTTGCATCGAGCGCAGAGGCAGCGGCTTTCAGATACGCGGTCTCAAGATTTACGACGTTTTTCTGGATTTTCTGAACCTGAGCGAGCGTGGTCGCATCGCGCCAGTCCAGTTCGCGGCTTTCCTTCGCCTTCCTATATGTCTCATAGACTTCAAACAGGCGGTCTTTCGCAGTGCTTGGCATGATAAATCCCCCTTCTAGTCGGCCTGTGGATCGTCAATGATTGCATCGAGTTCGGCCAGAACTCTGCTGACCCGTTCCGTGGAAACGGATTGATCCCCTTCGAAGCTCTTATGCGCATCGACGAGCGCGTTGAGCGCAGCGACCGACGCTTGATACCGCGCCCTCACACGTTCTGCCTCCGCCTGCGCTTCGGCTCGGATGACCGCGACCACAGCGGTCCGCGCCGCATTGGCTTGAGGTGAATTGCCATCCAGTGTTCGATCCGCGTTGTTCAGAAGATCGACACCGAGATCGCGCGACATGGGAACCAGAAACTGGGCACGAGAAACCAATCCCGCGTCATAAAGGGCGATACGGGCATCAGTTTGACTGTCGACGACGTATCCCTGGATGGATTCATAAATTGCGGCTTCGGCTTTCAGTCCATCATGCAATTGTGTTGCGGATGCCTGGATCAGCCTGCTGGCTTCCAAAAGACGTTTCTTCTGGCGGCCCTCTGCAAGAATTCCAGCGACTGCGGAGACAATCTTGCCCGCTTGATTCCCGATGATCTGTCCACCCGGAGCAGCGAGAACGAAGTCCGAATACTTGTTCACCGCCGAAACGGCATCACCCACGGCGCCTTGCAAATCACCCTTCGCATCATACGAGGCCTCCTGCTCCAGCACCCCATAAGCTTCTTCAAGGGCGTTGACAGCCTGCGCCCGCAAATTGATTGCACCGGCCAGCTTCTGGCGAGCGGCGAAATTGGCCGCATCCGCTTGCGTGGGTTGGCACAATTGTGGATTGGCATTGCAGAGCCGCCACGTCGACGCGAAAGCATTGCTCACCCCGACGTTCGAAACATCATCGGCGGTTGAGCGGATCCCGCTGCCTAAAGAAGCGCTCGTTCGTATGCCCATATCGGCAAGCGCCGAAGCGGGGCCACGCGGAGCCGAAACACATCCTGCCGAGCACAAAGCAGTGGCAACCAAAATTGCCGCACGAATTTTCATACGCCCCTCCACCAATTCAAATTCTGATCGCTGGCCAATTCAAGTATCAGCCGTCGCGACCCTAATAATTCGGTGATGCCGGGATTAATTGTAAGAAATTGCCGTGATGAATTTATGAGCTGGTCTAACGAATAAGGCTTAAACGTTTGGATCAGCGTTCTCGCACGCGCTTCAAGAAATCCTGAACTTGATCGTTCAGAGTGGAGGCTTGTTCCTCAAGATCATTGGCGCTGGTCAGAACCTGGCTGGCAGCGGCTCCCGTAGACAAGGACAACTCGCGTACATCATCAATATGCGCCGCGACTTTCTCTGTCCCGCGTGCGGCCAGATCAATGCTGTGAGCCAGATCCTGTCCGGCGACGGATTGTTGATCGACCGCGCTGGCGATCGAGACTGCGGTGGATTCCAGTTCTTTGACTTGACTGGCAATGGAACGCAGCGCGCCTACGCTGGCCCCCGTTGTGTTTTGCATCGCACGAATCTGATCGGCGATCTGTTCGGTTGCCCGGCTGGTTTGCATAGCGAGTTCTTTGACTTCGCTAGCTACGACGGCAAATCCGCGACCTGCCTCACCACCTCGTGCGGCTTCAATAGAAGCGTTGAGTGCCAGCAGATTGGTTCTTTGAGCGATTGACTGGATCAGTTCGACAATTTGCCCCACTTCATCGGCTGAAGCTGAAAGAGCCGAAATAGTGGAGTCCGCCTCGCTAGTAGCATCGGTTGCCAGGCGGGCGAGGTCGCTTGATGTTGCGGCCTGCCGACTGATTTCACCGATCGACAGCGCAAACTCATCGCTTGCTGCGGCCGCTGCGGTTGCTCCGGAGTTTGCATCAACCATGTCCTGAGCGACCAACGCTGTTCGAGAACTTGTCTCTTCGGCCGTTGCCGACATTTTTGTCGCTGTACTGTGCAACTCGCTAGAAGCATCGGTGACTTTCAGAACCACGTTACCGACAGTCCGCTCGAATTGCTCGGCGACTTCATCAAGGAGCTTGGCCTTTCGCAATTCGGCATCTTTGCGTTCACGTTCGCGTTCGCGCTGAAGTTCGACCTCTTCTTCTGCTCTTTCCGCACGCTCTCGCGCCCAAGATTCGAGTTTTTGGTTGGCTCGCTTGAACAGATTCAGCGCCGAGACCATATCTCCGATCTCGTCCTTGCGATCGCGGCCCGATATTTCAAAGTTTCGGTCGCCTTTGGCCAATAGGTTCATGCCATTGGTGACTTCAGTGATCTTGCGTGAAAAATCGCGGGATAGGTAAGTGAGGCCGAAGATCAGAACGATGCCTGCGAACAGTCCAAGCGCACCGACGAGGGCGACCATCGCGAAGAAATAGTCGATGCCCGTTTCCTTGATCCCATCGCTGGCTTGGTCAAAGTCGAGCGCAAAGGTCCGTGAGTCCTGAACGAGAGCTTCGCCGCGATTGGAGACTTCATAGGCAAGAGCTTCAGATCGTTCTGTCCGCCCTTCGTTCTGAGCGACGATAACGGCTTGTTCGAACGCCGCATTGTATTCGATCAGTTGCATACGTGTTTGTGCAACTCTCTCTGAAAGCTGAGGCACATGCAATGTGACGGTACGATCAATAGCGTCGATCTGTGCGTTTGCTGTCGTGATGTTCTCTTTCTGGCGATCCAAGATCGCAGGTTCGCCTTCGAACAGATAGCGCGCCGTGTTGTAACGCAATTCCCCCGTTGTCCCGCTCAGTTCGGCTGAAACAAGGACGGCATCTTGGACCTGCGCCGAGATGTTATAGCGATGCCACAGCTCTGCCAGTCCCAGCCCAAGGACAAGTGACATCGCAAATCCGGCCGCGAAAAATGTACCAAACACAGCGTGAATCTTTGCAGACAGCTTAAGATCGCGGAACCAGACAAACCGTTCCAGCAGCGATGTTGGTGCGGCCTCCGGTTCGCGATCTGCACCCGGCTCCAGTTCTTCATCCTGAAAGTCTGCGAACCAATCCGGCGAAACATCGGGAACAGCAAGTTCCTCCAGCTCTTCTTGCCGTGTCATCATGTTCATGCCGCAATTCCCCAAGGGTCCAACGCGGCAATTTCTGAATGAAAATCCTTTATTTTGTATTGATCGATTACGTGTTTGACACGGGAAGCGGCTTAACCTGTTCGCACTTTGGCGAGGAACTCATTAACCTGCGAGCGAAGCGTCGATGCTTGTTCTTCCAGATCGGTAGCGCTCGCCAGGACTTGCGATGCGGCTGAGCCGGTCGACAATGATAGATCGCGGACATCGCCGATGTGTCCTGCTACCTGTTCGGTGCCATGGGCGGCTAGTTCGATACTCCGTGCAAGATCCTGTCCGGCGACCGATTGTTGATCAACTGCACTTGCGATCGAAACAGAGGTGGTTTCGAGTTGCTGAACCTGTTCGGCCATCGTGCGCAGCACGTGCACACTTGCCCCGGTGGTATCTTGCATTCCGCGGATTTGCTCCGCGATTTGTTCAGTCGCGCGGCTGGTCTGCATCGCTAGTTCTTTGACTTCGCTCGCAACCACCGCAAAGCCGCGTCCGGCCTCTCCGCCGCGCGCTGCTTCGATCGATGCGTTAAGGGCTAGCAGGTTGGTTCGTTGCGCGATTGTCTGGATAAGTTGAACGATTTGTCCGACTTGCTGTGCGGATTCCGATAGAGCAGAGATTGTGGCATCAGCCTCATTTGCGGAGAAGGTCGCTTTGCGCGCTAGCTCAGCAGAGGATGCGGCTTGCCGGCTGATTTCGTTGATCGACATGGCAAATTCATCGCTGGCTGCAGCAGCCGCTGTTGCTCCACGATTAGCCTCGCTCATGGACTGAGCCACCTCACCAGATCTGGCGCTGGTTCTCTCGGCGGTGGTCGCCATGGTTTCTGATGTGGTCTGAAGTTGACTGGAAGCTGCGGCAACACCGCTCACAACATCGCCAATCGTCCGTTCAAACTGATCCGCAACGTCATGAAGGACCTTGTCTCGCTCTATGCGAGCTTCTTCTTGCTCAGTTTGCTTGCGAGCTTGCTGTTCGATTTCCGCCTTTGCTCTTTCAGAACGCTCGACGCTCAAGCGCTCAAGCCTAAGGCCGGCGCGATGAAACACTTCCATGGCGCGGGCAATCTCACCAATTTCGTCGGCCCGCCCCTTACCTGGAACAACCACATCTTTGTCGCCACTGGCGAGCTTGCTCATTTGCGCTGTCAATTCGGACAGTGATCCGCTGACACTGCGATTGAGATAACGTTCTGCAAGCAGCGTCAGGACGGTCAATGTCACAGTCAGGGCAATCCATATGAAAAGGAGCGACCAGATCAGTGCGTTGCCGGACTGGGCAGCCTCAGCCTCGTCCTGTCCCAGCAGACCCGCGACTTCCAATCCGGAATCGAGGACAACACCGCCCAAAGCTGTGATCTCGGCGGCTTGGCGGGTGACGGAGCCTGAATCGATTGCTTCCCCACCAAGGGCAGGGATCTGCGCGCGCAAGTCCTCAATCCCATCGCCAATAACGGATAGCGTCTCCGCAGCTTGGGGATTGGTTGCGACAAGCATGGACTGTAGCGGCTCGATTTTCGCCTCTGCGCGAGCCAGTCGATCAAGGGCAGCCTGAGATCTCGCAAGCTCTCCGCTTGCAACGTACATTTCGGCGTGGCGCTGCGCTTCGCTCAGGTCGAGGAGCAATCGCTCCGCAGCAACTGAACGTTTGTGCGCTTCTTCAAGGTATCCGGGTCTTCTTTGGGTTCAATCTTGCCTTTGCACTGCTAGCTGGGCTGTTCG
>JBCBHD010000050.1:0-14056 GCA_038526115.1 Pseudomonadota bacterium
TGGTCCTTCAACCCGCGTCACCTCGCGCACATTTCCGCGCCAGCGAAATCGCTGCGGGAAACCATCGGGGGATGCATACAGGACCGCGATCTTTTCAGCTTTATCAAGCAATTTCAGTGGTCTTTCTTGAAATTCGAGATTCCCTTGGGAGTTGGGCTCAGGATCAAGAGCGCCCTGCCAACGCTGCGCACGTTCGGGCAAATGGCTGGCAAACGGAACTGGACGGCTAACCGCTTCAGCACCAAGCCTGACTGTCAGCCGATCCATACAGGCTGCAAGCGAAGTGCCATGCTGTTGCGCCGCGGCTTCGATTTCATCTTGTACCAGCGCAAGCGGTTCGGCCCAGCTGGCGCGCAGCCGGACAATTTCGATACCAAACCCTGCATCGATATCGTCAAGTTTGGTGGTGAACAGCCTGGTAATATGTTGCGCTTCACGAGTCGCAGCCGAGAGTTCAAGGCGGCGTACCAGAACCTCACCATCTACACGCCACAGACCCAGTTCCAGTCTGCGTGCTCCTTCCCCGCGCGCCTCCAACTCACGTACCATATCGTCGGCGAGATCCGTCAAAACACGATCCAGCAGATCACGATGCCGGATCGGTTCCATCAACCGGCGCTGCACCAGTGGCATGCGCTGCGGGATGACTGGCAACAACGGCTCGGGGACTTTGCCGAGCAATTGATCTAGCCGGATCAGCGGGTTTGCCGAAGGCGATTTGCGGTTGCGAAACCTTCGATGAAGTGCATCGCGAGCGGCCGCTTCTTGCCGATCCACAGCGCCTGTGGCGATACCCGCAAGTTCGCCAAGACGTTTCAGCCCAAGGCGGCGCAGCACTGTCAGGACATCCTGATCAAGCCTGAGCGCAGCGACCGGAAGGTCCGCAAGTTGCGGCAATGCACTGCCATGGGATGCGACTATGCTACGCGCAGGCCCGAAATGCGCCAGAGCCCAAGCCGCACCAGCGGTTGGTGCAATCGCAGTCCGCACTGCCAGCTTACGCTTTGCAAATGCAGCTTCGACATCTTCGATGAGACGCATTTCTCCGCCAAAAAGATGCGCGGCAGCGGTGATATCAACCAGCACGCCATCAGGTGGATCTAGAGCGCTCCAAGGCCCCCAACGCTGTGCCCAGATGCTGAGTTTTTCGAGGAAATCGAGATCTCCGGCAGGATCAGAAGGGGCAACCTTTAGTGTCGGGCAGAGCGTGCGCGCATCGGCAAGCATTGTTCCGGGTTGAGCGCCAGCAGCGCGACCTGCATCGTTGACGGCATCAATTCGCGGACCATGTGCGGTCTCGGTGATCAACGCGGTAGGGTGAGCGTCTGCACCCTCGCCCGGCGCGCTTGATTGTTCAGGCCCTAGCGCAAGCCGCCAGCGATCGACCGACAGTCGCGCGCACCAAATCGCGAGGATCCGACGCGCTGGTATCGCTTTCGATGTTGGCGGCAAATCGCATTGACGCTTTGTGGGCGCTGAGACGTCTATCGTCATTGCTCACTATCCATTTTCCGGGGGCATGGCTGCGGGCACGGAACAGCTCGGCTTTCCACATGGGTGCACCCGGTGCATCAGGGTTCCAGCGAGGATGTGCAGAAGGTGCAGCCTCGACCCGCCAACGCATTCTGGCCGATGACAAATCCGCTTCCGCCTCAAGACGCACCAGCCACAGCGGCACACCGTGCTGTTCAGCCGCAAGGCTTAAACGACGCGAAGCTGTGAAATCGAGAGCACGCGGATTGCCGACAATCTCTCCAATCACACAAACGAGATCGCGGCAACGAAGCCCCTCTTCAAGAGCGAACAAGGCATCTGCGGGGGTTTTGGCTTCGACATGGATCAGGCGGTGACGCAGTTCACGCGGAAGTCCGTACCGATAAGGACGCCCGCCCTGCTGAATCGCGCGCTTGTCTTGCACCCAAAGAACTTGCCGGCAGTCTTCTAACTCGGCGAGTGGGTCCTTGCTCTGTCCCGCTACTCTCAGAGCATCCTGCGCCAAAGCCAGCGCCAGCCCTGCCCCTGCAGCATCGCCAGTGCTGGCGAAAATTTCGCTATGCAGCGGTTGATCCAGCAGCCCTGGACGCCAACGCGCCTCACGCAATCTGGATATCGTAGCAATATCATTGGCCGAAAGGCGTGCAGTCCCCCCTCCCAACTTAGGGCGCGAAGGAACAGGAAAGGTTTGCAGCGCTTTCGCGCCGGTAGAAGAGACTGATTTCGGCATAGGAACACTCTGAGAGACTCACGCGAGTCTCATTTGTTCCTATTATGTTCCATATTCACGGAACGATTGCAATGCCCCTTTCAAGAGCAGCAATCAGCCGAAGAGACCGAATGCCAAAATCACAGTCAGCACAACTGGGCAAACAAAGCGAACCAGAGCACGCCACGTCTGGTGAAGAGCGCCATCGAGACCATTCTCATCATCAATCAGCCGAGCATCCGCAATCCAGCCGACAAAAATGCATGTAAGGATCGCACCAATCGGCATGAACAATTTCGCTGTCACACCATCCAAAGTGTCAAAAAAGTTCGTCTCTGCGAACAGTGGGATGAAGCTCAACGGGTAAAACTCAGCCAGATCATTGAACGACAGCGAAGAGAGAACGCCCAAAACCGCAGCCCCCGCCCCAACGATCAAAGTCGCCACAGGACGTGGCAATTTGAACTTCTCGAAGGTCCAAGCTGTCGGCGCTTCCAACAAAGAAACGGAGCTCGTCAAAGCGGCGAAGAACACCATCACGAAGAACCCAAGACCAATCAGCGAACCAAAAGGCATCTTCTGGAAAGCAAGCGGCAGCGATTCAAACATCAGGCCCGGACCGGCATTGGTCGCCAGTCCAGCTGCAAAAACGATCGGGAAAATCGCAAGACCGGCCAGCAGAGCAACCCCCGTATCGGCGCTCGCAATGATGCCCGAAGTCTTGCCGAGATTGGTATCCCGGTTGGCATAGGCACCATAAGTCATCATCCCGGCCACCCCGAGCGAGAGCGAGAAAAACGCCTGCCCGACAGCAGCGAGCATGACCTCACCTGTCAGCTTCGAAAAATCGAACGTGAAGAGGTACGCAACCGCCTGGCTGAAATTGCCAGTGAATGCGCCGTAAATCGTAATTCCCAGAAACAACACAAAGAACAACGGCATCAGGTAGACCGCAACCCACTCAATTCCGCTGGAAACCCCGCGAGATACGAAGAACATGGTAACCGCCAGAAAGCCGAGGTTAAGGCCTACCATCAGGCCGCCATTACCAAACAACCCCGGCATCAAAGCCTTGATCTCTTCGGTATCCCGCCCTTCGAACGCCCCGCCGGCAAGCCCGGACTGAAAAAGGTCATTCACAAAAACGCCGATGTAATAAACGACCCAGCCGCCAACGACACAGTAAAAGCTAAGAATGAGAAAGGCGGCAAACACCCCCATCGAGGCAAGAACACTCCACCCTTCTGACGCGTTGGAATCTCGCGCAACCCGGCGAACACTCTCAGGCGCATTGGCCTGTCCATGGCGTCCGATCAGCACTTCCGAGAGCAGAACCGGCAAACCAATCAGCAGAACACAAAAGATGTAGAACAGCACGAACGCGCCGCCGCCATTCTCGCCCGCCTCAGCTGGAAATCTCCACATATTGCCAAGGCCAACAGCCGATCCAACCGCCGCCAGAATGAATGCAGTGCGCGAAGACCAGTTTTCGTGGCCCGAACCTGTTGCCGCCATGAAGTGAAATATCCCTCTTGTGGTGCGCTCCCCAGCGCGCCGTCCAATATATCACCACTCTGCAATGAAATTACGCCCACGCCAAGGGGCGAAAGAAATTCCTCTGCTTTGCGTTCTCACCGCGCCAGCGCTAAATGCGCGCCATGTCCACAACCTTTCAGCTCGATACGAGCACCAGCCGCGCCAATCCTACACCTAAGCCACGCAAGCGGCTAACGGTCCCACGCATCCGAGACCATAAGAAAGACGGCCAGACCAAAGAACCGCTGGTGATGCTGACCGCCTACACTGCCCGGCAAGCTCAATTGCTCGACGCGCATTGCGATATGCTGCTGGTGGGGGATTCACTTGGGCAGGTCATCTATGGGTTGGACTCGACCCTACCCGTCACTCCCGAAATGATGATCGCTCATGGCGCAGCCGTCGTTCGGGGCAGCTACCACAGCCTTGTCGTGGTCGACATGCCGTTTGGATCGTATGAAGCGTCCAAGGAACAGGCATTCGAAACTGCGGCCCGCGTCATGGCCGAAACTGGTGCAGCTGCAGTGAAGCTCGAAGGCGGAGAAGCGATGGCTGAGACTATAGCATTCCTCACCAATCGCGGAATTCCCGTGATGGCACATGTCGGTCTGACGCCGCAGGCCGTGAATGTGCTCGGAGGCTATGCGGCGCGAGGCCGCAGCCAGCAGGAACATGAAAAGATCCTGCGTGACGGGCAGGCTGTGCAGGATGCCGGAGCATTCGCTGTCGTGGCCGAAGGCGTGATTGAACCCATAGCCATCTCGCTCACACAAACGCTTGAAATTCCAGTCATCGGCATCGGCGCTTCGGCTCAATGCGATGGTCAGGTTTTGGTGACTGAAGATATGTTGGGCATGTTCGAGCGAGTGCCCCGTTTTGTAAAGCGGTATGACGATATTGCCGGAATGATCGATAAGACAGTTGCAACTTACGCCAAAGAAGTGCGGGAGCGCTCCTTCCCCGGCGAAGAACAAACCTATCAGCCCAAGACCTGAACCCTACGAAACCAAGGCTTCACCCGTCATGCAAACGCTACTGCGTTACTACACTTTCTCGCTCGCTTTCACCGCAGTCTGCTTCGGACTGGCAGCCTATTATGGCTGGGTCAGCACGGGTACCATCACGGGCATGCTATCTCTGCTGTGGATCGTGATCGTGCTCTCGATCCTCGAAGTTTCGTTGAGCTTCGACAATGCAGTCGTAAACGCCACGGTTCTGCGGGACATGGACCCAGTATGGCAACAGCGCTTTCTGACAATCGGCATCCTGATTGCCGTATTCGGGATGCGTATCGTATTCCCGATTGCCATCGTCTCTATCGCGGCGAATATCGGGCCATGGGAAGCGATAGAGCTCTCGCTTGGCGACCCTGAGGAATACGAGCGCATCGTATCCGCCGCACATATCGGAATAGCAGGCTTCGGTGGCGCATTCCTCGCAATGGTAGGCCTCACCTTCTTCTTCGACGAAGAAAAGGACGTGCACTGGATTGCCTCTTTGGAGCATGCGATCAACCGGTTTTCAAACGTTCCAGCGGTTGAAATCGGTTTCGTTCTCGCTCTTTTGTACGGTGTCTCTACTCTGCTGTCATCGGACGATGCGCTGACCTTCCTGACAGCTGGCGTGCTCGGTTTGCTGACATTCATCGGTGTGAATGCGCTCGGCGCGCTCATCGAACAGTCCGAAGCGCGGAAGAAAGCAGCCGGAGAAGTTGTCCGGTCTGGTCTCGGAGGTTTTCTCTATCTCGAAGTGCTGGATGCCAGCTTCAGCTTCGATGGCGTGATTGGTGCTTTTGCGCTTTCCAATAACATGATTGTTATCGCGCTCGGCCTGTCAGTGGGAGCGATGTTTGTTCGCTCCATGACAATTCACCTCGTGCGAGCAGGAACACTCTCACAATTCCGCTATCTCGAACACGGGGCATTCTGGGCCATTATCGTTCTTGGCATCATCATGCTGGTGTCAGCGCGGTATCATATCCCAGAAACCTTCACCGGTCTCATAGGCGCAGTCTTGATCGGCTTGTCACTCTGGTGGTCGATCCGCCACAACCGCGCCGAGAAAGCGGCTAATCCGGTCGAACCTCAGCCAAGCGATTAGCCAGCGGCGCAGCCAGCACGAGCTGCAAAAAGTGATACACCAGAAGCGGTAGCAGAATGATACCGGCCGTGGCCGCATCGAACAGAATTGTTGCCAAAGGTGCGCCCATCGCCAAACTTTTCTGCGATCCGCCGAACAAATACGCGATCCGATCCTCTCGGTTCAGGCCCATCGCTCCGCCGGTTACCCAGGATCCTGCATTGGCATATGCCAAATACAGCAGGACTCCGGCGAGCATCACCACCCAGGCCAAACCGTCAATGCGGCCCCATATGCCTTCGTTCACCGCCCCGCTCATTGCGATATAAACGGCCAGTGCGATGGGTATCCGATCCGTCCATTTGGTGAGCATTGGGTTGTCAGCGACGAAATGACCGAACCGTGGCTGAAGCGCCTGCCCGATAGCGAAAGGCAGAAGCAGAATGAGCGCGATCCTGACGAGCACACTGGAATCGAATGGGACCGCATCACCTCCTGCAAAAAGAGCAAAGAGGGGGGCGCTCAAGAATACCCCGAGCACATTCAGCAGAGCGGCCGCAACGACAGCATGCGCAACGTTGCCTCCCGCCATTGAGGTATAGACCGTGGCCGACTGAACGGTGGACGGAAGCGCTCCGAGATATAGGAAACCCAGCGCCAACATGGGCGGCAGTACGAAACCGGTTATCTGAGAGAGGCTCCAACCTCCCAACAACATCGCGCCGAACACCCAAAGAGCGAGCGCACCATGGAAACGCCAATCACGCATTCCGCGGAAAACCTGATCTCTCGGCAATCTCAAACCGTTGATAAAAAACAGAACAAACACCGCGCCGTTGGCTGCGAATTGTCCGGCAACCTGATGGGCTTCCGGAACGGGCACAACTACCGCGAGCAGCAGTGCAAGCAGCAGCAGGCGAACCATCGGATCGAACACGCGAGCAAAGGTGGAAAGCATCGAAGCCGCCCTGCCCCGCTTGTAACGCATTGTCGAGTATACCGGGATCAGCCTCCCACAAATGCTCCCGGTTGCAATGACTGAGCGCGCTTCGCAAACTGCGCCGCTTCATCATCACGACCGAGGGCAGCCGCCGCGTCAGCTCGCAAACCGATCAGCTTGGGATCATTCCCAACTCCAAGAGCAATAGCGTGATCCAGCAGAACCATCACACGCAGCCAGTCTTCTTCAAGCGCGCTGCGCTCGGCGAGCATTAGCAATGCCTCTGTGTTGCCCGGCTCACCTGAAAGATGCCGCACCAGAAGCGTGTCAGCCGCCGAGTTATCTCCAAAAGCGCGATAGGCGGCGATGATTTTCCGAGTAAGCGGCCATGGCCGGCGAATTGTCGCGGCTACGCCGTAGCGTTCTAGTGCTACTTCCGCATTCCCGGCGGCAAGCGCAGCATCGCCTGCCAACGCACGGATATCTGATGAAACGGGAAGTCGTTCGATGAGGTTTTCAGCGACCTGATTGGCACGCGCTCGGTCTTGCGTTGCAATCAATTGCCGCAGCTCCGACGTTGGCTGTGGTAACGCGGCACGGCCTTCCGGAGTGCTTCCCAGAACCGCCCATTGAACATTCTTCATTCTGGCAGCTCGATCCAGAAAAGCTGCAGCTGCCCCCCGATCACCCAAGCGTTCGTATGAGCGCCCAACAAGTGTATTGAGATATGCGGATGCATCTGGCGCCTGCGCACGCACGCTGAACCGATTAATGAGTTCATCGTCACGTCCACTCAGCCACAACGCACGACCAAGCAATTCCAGCACACGGATGTTGCCCGGCTGTCGCTGCGAAAGCCGATCCAGTGTTTTCACAGCATTGTCTGGCGTGCCTTCCTGCAGATCGATCACTGCATCGAGAAGCATCGCGGCCGGTACACCGCGCTCAACCATCGTGCTGCGCGACAATAGGCTACGAGCAAGAACCGATTCCCCGGCCCGTGCCGCGAGAACTGCCTGCAGATAGAACACTTGCGGGTAGTTGGGATCAATCTCGGCTAGTTCGCGAACCACCGTCAGCATGTCTCGGTTACGCCCCAGATCGCCCAGTGTCGCTGCATAATCAGCCAACAGTTCAGGGTTGGATGGATCAGCGGCAACAGCGGACTCAAACCACGGAACAGCATCCTTCAAGCCATGGGCATCCCGCACCAATTGCGCGCGCATCAAGAGCGCTGGTGCATATTGCGGGCTAAGCTCAAGTGCGTAGTTTGCCGCTTCTAGAGCAGTGAGGTGCTCGCCTCCGCGAAAACGAAGTCGCGCCACATCGACCCACAAACCAGGGTTTTCCGGCTCAATCTCGCGAGCCTGGTCGAGAATTTTGCCAGCTTCTGCGAGATTGCCTTCGTTCATTTCAAATCGAGCGTCTTCGACGAGGCGAACAAAGTCTGCACTGCCATAAAGGCCTGTGCCTCCGCCGCCGGGCTCACTGCCGAAGCAACCCGTCAGCATCAGCGCGATAGATGCTGCAAATGAAAAGCGCAGCGACTTACGCATGGAGATCATACTGCTTCAGCAAGTCGTATAGCGTCGGGCGGCTGATGCCGAGCAGCTTCGCCGTGCTCGAAATATTTCCTTCGCTGCGCGCCAATGCATGCCGGATTACGCGCCTGTCCGATTGCTCGCGGGCAGATTTCAGGTTCAGAACTTCGGCTGCCTGTTCTTCACTTTCTTCCAGATCAAGATCACAAGCGCTCACAAGCTTGCCATCAGCCATGATCACTGCACGCTTAACCCGATTTTCAAGCTCGCGGACATTGCCTGGCCAGTCATGCGCATCGATTACCGTCAGAGCGTCTGGCCCAAAACCAGTAACGGTCGGATTCATCTCAGCCGCGAAGCGTTTAAGGAAAGCCTTGGCAAGCAACGTCGCATCGCCATGGCGCTCTGCCAGTGTCGGGATGCGGACCACGATTTCAGCCAATCGATAGAACAAATCCTCACGGAACGTATTCTCGCCGATCATCTTCTCTAGGTCCTGATGCGTGGCGCAGACTATCCGGGTGTTCACAGAGATGGGTTTGCGACCCCCGATCCGTTCAATCGTACGCTCCTGCAGAAAGCGCAGCAGTTTCACCTGCAACGGCAATGGAATGTCTCCGACCTCATCGAGGAAAAGTGTGCCACCATTGGCGCTTTCAATTTTCCCTTCGGTGGTTTTCACCGCTCCTGTGAATGCGCCCTTCTCGTGTCCGAACAGCTCGCTTTCGAGAAGGTTTTCAGGGATCGCGGCGCAGTTGATCGCAATGAATGGACCATCGGCTCGATCGCTGGCATCGTGCAAACCCTGCGCAAGCAGTTCTTTGCCCGTTCCACTTGCACCCAGCAGCATCACCGAAACACTGGTGCTGGCTACACGTTCGATAGTGCGGGCAACTTTGACCATTTCCGGCGCGCCCGTAATCAAGCGACCGAGCACGGTCTTTTCTTCACTCGCATTGGCGACAAGCCGCCGGTTCTCATGTTCGATCGCGTGCAGATTAAACGCACGGCGAACAATCAGTCCCAACGCATCAATATCGAGCGGTTTCTGATAGAAATCGTATGCCCCGCGCTCAATTGCCTGAAGCGCACTTTCTCGTGCGCCATGGCCGCTCGCCACAATCACCTTGGTATCTGGCTTCAGTTCCATGATTGCATCGAGAACAGCAAAGCCCTCGCTCGTCCCATCAGGATCCGGTGGCAAGCCCAAATCCAAGGTCACTACAGCAGGTGTCTCGCTTCGCAGCGCTGCAATCGCACTATCGCGATCACCCGCTATGACGACTTCGAAATCATCATAGGCCCATTTTAGCTGCGCCTGCAGACCCTCGTCGTCCTCGACTACGAGCAATGTGGGTTTCTTGTCAGCCATTATGCGGCCTCACTCGGTTTAGAGTTTGATGGAATTGTGGTTTTGCTTTTCTCATCCAGCAGCCGTGCGGCTTCTGGGACTGGCAGGATAATGCTGAATCGCGTCCCGACACCTTCGCGGCTTTCAACCTCGACGCGTCCCCCCATCGCCTTGATGAGTTCACGGGCTTCAAATGCGCCGATGCCAAAGCCACCCTCTTTTGAGGACACGAACGGTTTGAACAATCCGCTGCGCACGAATTCGGGCGACATGCCGGCTCCAGCGTCGATCACATCAATCTGACCGTTCAAGCCTTCTCCCACGACATTCAAATAAATAGGCGCATCGCAGTCGCTTGCGTCAGCAGCGTTTTGAAGCAGGTGGATCAATGCCTGCTCCAGACCTTCAGCATCGGCCAAAACGGTGATTGGATCCGATCGGGTGAGCGCTATGGAATGAACCCGTCTAAACCGCTCGCAAAGGCCGCTAGCAAGCGCTCCCAGTTCGACTTCCCGAACCTGCTGCGCTTGACCAGAACCGTAGCGGCCCAAGCGTTCAAGCAGTCCGTTCAGCTTTTCCGACGACTTGCTCAACGTCACCAGCATATCGGCCCTGAAATCGGGGTTATCGGCGTGCTTTTGTGCGTTCTTGGACAGGAGCGATAGCTGACTGGCCAGATTCTTGATGTCATGCATCACGAAAGCCATGCGGCGATTGAATTCATCGAAACGGCTCGCGTCCATCAAAGCCTGCTGCCCCGATTGCTCGGCAAGGTAACTTGCGAGCTGTTGACCGACGACACGTAGGAGATCGAAATCCTCCCAATCCAGCCTTCGTTCAATGCGTGGCCTCGCGAGGATGATTGTCCCGACAAGACGATCAAAGTGGATAAGGGGTACAAGAGCCCAAGCATCTTCTGCATCAACCAGCCATGCTGGAACATGCGCCAGCTCGCCGTGCATATCTTGACCATTGCGAACTTGGTCTAGGTCAATGATATGATGGTGCTGCTCAAGCAGGCCCGACAGAGCATATTCGCCCGCGATTCCCGGAACTTCGATAATCGGCCAGTTCCATCGGGCCGATAGTTCAAGCTGCGCCTCTTCGTTCGGCACAAGCAAAAGGCCAGCGGGACTATCGGTAATATCAGCAACCGCCTGAACTGCTCGCTGGTGAAAGCTGGGGCTGGTGCTTGACCCGCGACCAATAGTCCGGGTGAAGCGAAGCCACTCTTCCCTGTAGTCGTAGCGGTGCTGGAACAGATGCTTTGTCGCCATTACGCGGAACCAGCCGCGTACACGTTGCGATGGCAGAAACGCTATCGCCGCAAGAATGCCGACTACTAGAAAAACGACCTGACTCGCTCGTGCGATATCTCCACCAAGCACGGCAAGCGATCGAGACACCAGCAGCATGATCAGCAGATAACTGCCAATCACAAGCAAGGAGAGGGTTTGGAATGTTACCGCTCTCGACGGGCGAAAATGCAAGCCAGCGCTGGTCTCGTTCGAACCGAAGGCCAGCAATACGACCATGATGCCGGCAATCGCCCCGCGCAATGCGACAAAGACCGCCGGTTCCTGACCGCTGAGATAGGAGATCGTGAAGAGGTTGAGATCGTATGCAAAAATGCCCGCTAGCGCGATGCCGCTCCAACGCAGGATCTGGCGGGAAGACGACGCCGCCCCCGCATAGAGATTGTGCAAGAGCACAAGCGCACCGATAGCGACCAGCATATGCAAAACGGCAGAAACTTCGAACGAAAGTTGGGCCAGTTCGGGATACGCGCCAAAGCGCGCATCGAACAACAGAAGAACCGGGTGGAACAGCTCGACCAATACCAATGTGACAACAACCGGTCGTATCGGCTTCAGACTTTCATCCCGACCATCCGCCGCGAACATTTGGAAAATTGCAATTATCAGCGCGAGGTTGCGAGCGGTTTCCGCCAGTTCGACCGCTACCTCGCCTGATCCAAACGACGCGGACAAACTGCACCACATAGCCGTCAATCCGCATGCAACCAGAACAGCAAGGCGGTCAGGTCGGCTCCGGTCCCCGTAACGGGTGATCCACAAACCGGCTCCGGCGCTCAGCACAGCGCCGACCAAATAGCCTGCCGGCCCGATGACTTGGATGATGGCATCCATATCCAGCATCAGCGTGCACCTTCAGGCCACAGAATGACGCGCACCGTCTGAAGCAGGATTACGAGATCCAGAAACGGCGTGTAGTTCTTCGCGTAATAGAGATCGTATTCAAGCTTCTTCCGGCTGTCTTCCGTCGAAGCGCCATAAGGATAGTTGATCTGGGCCCATCCGGTGATCCCCGGTTTGACCATATGCCGCTCACCGAAGAACGGAATCTCTTCCTGCAATTCATCGACAAATTTCGGCACTTCCGGGCGCGGGCCGACAAAGCTCATCTGCCCTTTCAGAACACTCCAGGTCTGAGGAAGTTCATCAATCCGCACCTTGCGAATAAAACGCCCAAGCCGCGTGACGCGTGGGTCGTTCTTTTCCGCCCATTTCGCACCGTCCTTTTCGGCATCGGTGCGCATGGACCGCAGCTTGATCAAGTGAAATGTCTCGCCGTACAGCCCCACTCTTTCCTGACGGAAGAACGCTGGCCCTTTGCTATCCAGCTTCACCAAAACAGCGAATACCGCAATGATCGGGAAGGTCAGCAGCAACAAGATCAAGCTGGCGGTTATGTCAAACACGCGTTTGACCGCGCTCGAGACCATTCGCCCGGATGAAAACCCATCGGAAAAGATCAGCCAACTCGGGTTGACTGTATCGAGATCGACACGCCCGGTTTCGCGCTCAAGAAAGCTCGAAAAATCGTTGACGTGCACACCCTTCGTCTTGATCCGGAGGAGATCATTCAGTGGCAGCGAATTGCGGCGTTCTTGCAACGCCAAAACCACTTCACTGACACCCAGATTCTCAACAAACCGCCCAAGATCATGGATCGCTTCACGCGGGATTGCTTCTTCAACCACGCGTTCAGGCTCACTCATCGCGATGTAGGACACGATAGCAAAGCCGCTTTCGGGCTTGTCACCCAGCTGGCGTAAGCGCTGCGCACGATCACCAGCACCCAGCACCATGACTCTGCGGCGAAACGCTGAGGATCCCAGAAAGCTGTTCAGAAGCAGCCGATCGGCCACCAGCACCAAAATCGCAAATCCCATCGTGTAGAGCAGAGTCGATCGCCAGAAGTTCTCGCCAGCAAGGATGAAATCGATAAACGCGAGAGCAATCACGCCAAGGCTGATGGCAACCAGCAATCGCGCTCCGGCGAACCGCAGCGATCGCAAAGCGTAAGGCCCGTAGACCCCCACACCGATCATCGCGAGCCAGACAATTCCGGCAGAACCAACTAGCGGGATCCACCGATCAACAAACAGGCCGGGATCCATACCGATCTGGGCGGCACGGACTTGCCATGCCAACTCGCTTGCCAGCACCAGCAAAGCAAAATCGAGCAGACCGAGAAGCAAGACGGCATGCGGTATATAGTGCTTGAATAGACGGATCATCGCTTGGCGCTTTGCTCGCAACGTTATTGGTTACGTGCGCAATAGCGACGAGAACTTAAGTGTCGGTAAACCTTACACCCGACTTCCAAAGCCCCAGTTTCAGGGGCTTTGCGCGGTTAACGACCAGTGAATTGGGAGTTGTGGTTACAGTTCAAGGGATCTCGCCAAGCGTGACGGTGCGGGTGTGAGGCAATCTGCCCGCCCACAGCGCGGACATCCCACACCAAGCGGCACCGCATCGGCTGGGTCGAGGGAAATGCCTCGAGCTTGCGCGAGTTCGCTCGCAAAACGCGCCTCCAAGCCCAACACAATTGCCCGGCGAGCCGAGCAGGCGACACCGTCGACCTCGATTGTTCTGGCGATCGTAAACCAGTGCTTTGGCAGAGCTTCCCCTTCACCGAATGTTACGGCTTGGGTCAACATGGTTCCGCGACTTTCGAAGGCGGCGTATGGTGCCCAAGCTGGCCAACGCGCCCCGTCCAAAGGATGCATCGCGCCGCTGGCACCAGCGGTGAATCCGACCATCCTCCCCGTTCTTCCAAACCGCGCGCTGAAAAACGGCAAGCCTCGTTCGCCAACCCGCTGAAGTGTCGTAAGCCGTTGTGCAACCTGATCAAAACTGGATGCAAACCGGCGCTGGAGCACGGCGAGATCATAGCCGGTTTGCTCGCAAGCCCGCAGGAAGCGCCGATAGGGCATCAGCAAAGCACCTGCGATGTAATCGGTAACATGTTCGCGGAAGATTGCGCGGGCTTCATTGGACGGCAAGTTTGCGCCTGCAACAAGCAGTTCGATTTCCTCACGGTGTTCAAGTGCACCAATCTGGCGCGCGATCTGAAACCGGCGAGCTGCCCCTGGCAGC
>JBCBHD010000051.1:0-14046 GCA_038526115.1 Pseudomonadota bacterium
AGCGCTAATATCCCCGCTGGACAGTCGCAGCTCGTCCGAGAGGCTTTCGGCTGCCTCGTCGAGATCGGCGAAATGGTTTTGCCACCGCTCAATCGCCTGCCTCGCATCGCCAGCAGGATCCTCTTGTTTCGTGGAGTCGGTTCCAGCGTTGTCATAGAGCCGGGCGAAAGCTGCGGCTGCCTGGGGCGCCGCGGCCAGAAACTCCTGGATTTCTTCACGGTCGATCCCAAGGTCCGCGAAGCGTTTGTCACTCATCCGCCGGGCAAGCCCATCGATCCCACCAATCGCTTCGTCTTCGCGTAACGACCGGGGATCGAAATCATATCGTTCAATAACCTGGACAAGCACGCGGGCCGATAGTGGGCGCTGGTTGCGCTCTATGAGGTTGAGATAGCTTGGCGAAATGCCTAGCGATGCAGCCATTGCCGCCTGTGTAAGGCCTTCGCGCTTGCGCAATCGGCGCAAAGACGGCCCGGCTAAAAGAGCGCTGTCGGTCATGCACGAGTTTGTAAATTACTTTACATGCTTACACAAGAAGGTTCCAAAATCTGCCGATACAGACACGAAAGTCTGTAAGTTTTCCTGCCATATTGCACCGCATAACGTCATAACGGAGCTCACATCTCCCCCAAGACACAGGAGCCCTCTCAAAATGACCTATCAAACACAAATCGCCGAAATGCGCCAACTCATCGAAGGCAACGGCCCGAGCTGGGCTGCGATTGATGCCGAAAGCGCCGCTCGCATGGCAATCCAGAACCGCTTCAAGACCGGTCTCGATATCGCAAAGTACACCGCTGGTATTATGCGCGCTGACATGGATGCATACGATGCCGACCCAACCGCCTACACTCAGTCGCTCGGTTGCTGGCACGGGTTTGTCGCGCAGCAGAAAATGATCAGCATCAAGAAGCACTTCGGTTCTACGAAACAGCGCTACCTGTATCTGTCGGGTTGGATGGTTGCCGCTCTGCGCAGCGAGTTTGGCCCTCTCCCCGATCAGTCTATGCACGAGAAGACATCGGTCCCCGCGCTAATCGAAGAACTCTACACCTTCCTCAAACAAGCCGACGCCCGTGAGCTCGGCGGGATGTTCCGCGCACTCGATGCTGCGCGCGAAGCGGGTGACGACATCGAAGCAAAGCGCCTCGAAAACGCCATCGACAATTACGAAACTCATGTTGTCCCGATCATCGCTGACATCGATGCCGGGTTCGGCAACGCCGAAGCGACTTACCTCCTTGCCAAGAAAATGATTGAAGCTGGCGCATGCGCTCTTCAGATCGAAAATCAGGTTTCCGACGAGAAGCAATGCGGTCACCAAGATGGTAAAGTCACTGTCCCGCATGAAGATTTCATTCAGAAGATCCGCGCTTGCCGTCACGCCTTCCTGGAAATGGGCGTTGATAACGGGATAATCGTTGCCCGCACGGACTCGCTTGGCGCGGGCCTGACCAAACAGATTGCCGTCTCTAATGAGCCTGGCGATCTTGGCGATCAGTACAACAGCTTCATCGACGCGGACGAAGTTGACCCGGCCAACATCACCAATGGACAGGTCTTCATCAGCCGCGATGGCAAGTTGCTTGCGCCTAAGCGGCTTCCTTCAAACCTCTATCAGTTCCGTTCTGGTACCGGTGTGGACCGCGTGGTTCTCGATTGCGTTACCTCGCTCCAGAATGGCGCCGACCTTCTGTGGATCGAAACCGAGAAGCCGCATGTCGAACAGATCGCTGAGATGGTCGATAAAGTGCGTGAAACTGTCCCGAATGCGAAGCTTGTTTACAACAATTCGCCCAGCTTCAACTGGACCCTCAATTTCCGCCAGCAAGTCTATGACGCATGGGCAGAAGCCGGCAAAGATGTGTCGTCCTATGATCGCGAAAAGCTCATGAGTGTCGATTACGATGCGACGGATCTGGCCGCAGAAGCCGATGAGAAAATCCGCACATTCCAGGCTGATGCTTCAAAGCGGGCTGGAATCTTCCATCACCTCATTACCTTGCCGACCTACCACACGGCAGCGCTCAGCACAGACAATCTCGCTAAGGAGTACTTCGGTGACCAGGCAATGCTGGGCTACGTTAAGAAAGTTCAGCGTGAAGAAATTCGTCAGGGAATCGCTTGCGTAAAGCATCAGAACATGGCCGGTTCGGACATTGGTGATGATCACAAGGAATACTTCGCTGGTGAAGCCGCGCTGAAAGCGGGCGGCAAAGACAACACCATGAACCAGTTCGAGGCGGCTTAAATCGCCATTGAACAGTGAGCTTTGAGCGAACATTCTTCGCTTGAAACGAGGTGGAGAGGGGGTTCCTGTGAGATCGCGCAAAACGCGGTCTTGCGGGAACCGACCAATCATTCCATTAGCTTCATCAACATCCCCTCAAGGAGAGAGATCAGATGAGCGATACCGATACGCCCAAAACAGAGCCTTCGCGCGCACGCGCCTTGCTCTCGACGGCAGACATGAAGCTGTTGCGCCGCGCACTAGAGAGCCACGCCCGCAACACGGAAGACCGCGATGAACTCGCGAAGATCAACGCATTGCACCATCGCTTGGGTACTTACGTGCCGAGTGCTGACTAAATCGATTTGCAGCGTCTCGTCCGTTTAGGAGAGCCGCTACGACCGAACCAGTTCTCCTGGGGAGGAGAATACGACCGTCAAAGCCGGGCGCTTGTCCAGCTTTGGCGGTCGTACCTTATCCGCAGCTTCAGCGACAGCGAGACCAACGATAGTCTTTGAATGCCTAACCACTGTCATCTCGCGTCGGGTAATGCTCGCAACCCTCTTCGCTTCGGGCACAGTGGCCTTAGCCGCCGAAAGTCTAGCCCCAACAGCTGATCAAAGGTCGTAGGTAAACACCAGCGCCACAGACAAAGCCGTCACCATAAGAACAACCAATGGTACGCCCGTTCGGACGTAGTCTTTGAAGTCGTAATTGCCTTCTGCCATGATCAGCATGTTGGTTTGATAGGCAATCGGCGTGGCATAACAGAGGTTGCAGCCGAACAAGACCGCAAGAACCAATGGCTCAGCTGGAAGGCCCAATTGCGCCGCTATGCTGAATGCGATCGGAGTGCCTACCGTTGCAGCTGTGGCGTTCGAAGCAAAGTTGGTCAGCAGCGTTACGAAAGCCATAATAGCTGCCAGGACCAGCGCCGGCGGCAACATGCCAAGACCAAGTGAGAGCGCCTCTCCCAACCAGGCGGCTGCACCGCTTTCGTCAATCACGCGGCCAATCGCGATACTGGCCGCAACCAGGACAATGACCTGACCGGATAGCGCCCTTCCCACCCGATCAAACTTCACACATCCGGTCACAAACATGAGAATTGCGCCGGCCAACGCGGAAATCGCAATCGGGAAGATCCCGACAGAAGCGGTGAATACCGCAAACGCCATAATCGCCGCCGCCAGCACCGCCTTTGATCGGCGAGGAAGCTCTCTTGCCCCTTCGAGCATAAGCAAACTGTCTGCACGGGCGAACGATTGCAGATCTTCCGGCATGCCCATCACCAGCAGAACATCGCCTTCAGAAATGCGCAGATCGCCGCCTTCGGAATACTGATCGCGTTCACCAATCAGACGCTCTGGCCTGTGAATGCCAAGCACCGCGACGCCATAGAGATCCGCGATTCCAGATGACGGCAAGGTGCGTGAGATCAAACGGGAGTCCGCCGTCACGGTCATCTCGAACACCATAATGTCCGAGCCCTGCGACGAAGCTAACCTGCGGATACGGTCGAGAACCCAGCTTGGCGCGAGCTCTCCTTTCAGCACACGCACCGCATCTTCGAGTGCTTCGTGAGTCCCTGAAATGTGCAGTTGTTGCTGTGCTTGCAGTGGTCCCAAAGGCTGACCGTGCACCCGAATGCCATTGGGCAGTATCGGAACGATCTCTGACACCTCCTTACCAACAAGGTCGCTTCCACTCGCAATTCGCAATCGAGTGTGAAACTGCCTGACGGAATCGTCTGCTTCAGTGCGGTTGTCCTTCAAGAGCCGCGGCATGACGAGCCACATATATGGAAGCGCAACAAGAGAGGCGAGCAGAACGATAGGAGTAAAATCGAACACCCCTATTTCTCGCATGCCGAGATCGACTGCGATCGACACCACCAGGATATTCGTAGAAGTGCCGATCGTGGTAGCCATTCCGCCCAGCAATGATGCCGAGTTCAGCGGCATAAGCGTCTTCGAGGTCGGTAGCGCACCACGGTGTGCCAAGGCTGCGAAGATCGGGATCATCAGCACCAATACCGGCGTGTTGTTGACGAACATCGACAGGAAGAATGCGATCAACAGAGAGATCAGCAGCCCAAGCTGCAAATTCACTTTGAACACACGCTCAAGTATGCGGGCCGCAGGCTCCAACGCTCCTGTCACAACCAATCCCCGACCCATCACCATGAGCGCGCAGATCGTGATCAGTGCGTAGTGACCGAAGCCACCGAAGGCTAACGCCAGACCGTCTATCGGCCGGGTACCGTCCAATGGGAAAAAATAAAGGCCAACCGCGATTACAGCGATAGTGAGGAGTGAAACGATCTCGATCGACATTCGCCCGCGGACAAACCCCACGAACATCAGGATCGTAATGACCATCGCGGCGATGGCGTGATATGATGGAAGCTCTAGCATGAACCCGTCAGCGACGGTTTTTCAAAGCTTGCTGTGAAATACAAGAGATTTAATCCTCTGACAGACTGCGCGGGTGTCTTGAAAACTTCAATGACCACAAAGATCGTAAAGACGGCTAACACAGGCGAGGATCGAAAAGCCGCTCACGCCAGCAACGGCAAGAAAGCAAACAATCTGTTTGGTGCCCCTGGCCCGACTCGAACGGGCACTCCGTTAGGAACTCGATTTTGAGTCGAGCGCGTCTACCAATTCCACCACAGGGGCATCCCACAAGCAGAGCGCGGCTGTTAGCGTTGCCTGACGCTGACTTCAAGGCGTCTTTGTACGTCCGAACCAGATCTATTTCAGAGAATTCGCCAGCATCTTATGCAGTTTGGAGTGGAGCGAATTGTTTGCCGCAAGCACCTGAGCCGAATGAATCGGGTTAGACCGCCCGCGGAAATCGCTCACGAATCCACCTGCCTCTCGAATCAACAGGCAACCAGCCGCTGTGTCCCAGTCATTCAAGCCGCTTTCCCAGAAACCATCGAACCGGCCCTGCGCAACGTAAGCCATATCGAGCGACGCCGCACCAAACCGCCTGATTCCGGCAACTTCCGGACCAATTGCTCCGAAGATACGACTCCACTCAGCGAAGTTTCCGTGGCCCTGAAATGGGATACCAGTCGCGATTAAGGCGTCAGACAGTTGCGACCGCGCAGACACACGAAGGCGCGCATCCTGCAGCCAGGCGCCTCGCGTCTTCTCCGCCCAGTATGTCTGATCATTGATGGGATGATAGATGACAGCGGCGGTGACATCGCCCCAGCCCTTACCATCGAGACGGGGCTCTTGAGCTGCAATCGAAACGGCGAAATGCGGAATGCCATGCAGGAAGTTACTCGTCCCATCGAGCGGATCGATAATCCAGCGCGGCTTGTCGGGATCACCTTCGATGACGCCCGCTTCTTCAAGCACAAAACCCCAGCCCGGTCGCGCATTCAGCAATTCATCATAAAGCGTCCGCTCGGCGCGCATATCAGCCTTGCTGACAAAATCCGCAGGTCCTTTGCGGCTGACTTGCAAGTGCTCGACTTCGCCGAAATCGCGCCGCAAGCGGTTGCCCGCTTTACGAGCTGCGCGCTCCATCACGCGAACAAGACCAGAAAACATCGACATATCGGCTTAGCTGGCCTTCCCGACATAGGTTTGTTCATAGACATCGACCACGATGCGGGTGCCGCTTTCGATATGTGGCGGGACCATGATGCGCACGCCGTTATCGAGTACCGCTGGCTTGTAGCTGGAGGATGCAGTCTGTCCTTTGACAACCGCGTCGGCCTCGACAATTTCGGCCTCGACCTGCTGCGGCAGTTGGACGCTAATCGGCTTTTCTTCCCAAAGCTCCAGCATTACCTGCATGCCATCCTGCAGGAACGGACGCGCGTCACCCAATAGATCACTCGGCAAGTTGATCTGTTCATACGTGTTCTGATCCATGAATACGAGCATATCGCCGTCTTCATACAGAAACTGATAGTCCGACGTATCAAGGCGCACTTTCTCGACTGTGTCGGCACTACGGAATCGAACGTTCGTTTTGCGACCATCCTGCAGGTTCTTCATTTCGACCTGCATATACGCCCCACCCTTGCCGGGCTGAGTGTGCTGGATCTTGGCAACTTTCCAGATGCCGCCTTCGTATTCGATGATATTGCCAGGGCGAATATCGACACCGCTGATTTTCATGGGGCTACGTGCCTTTGTGTCATGGGAACTGGGCGCATGCGTCATGCGCCGTTCAAGTGATGCGCGCCAATAGCTGAGCCGATGCGCGACAGCAAGCGCAGCGGCATGAAACGCCATTTAACGTTAACGAGTTGGATTTCGCATTCGCACAATGATATGTCGCTTGGATATGGGATTGTTTCGATGAAAACGCGTTATGTGCTTCTTTTAACGGCTTTTGCAGCGGCATTGGCTGCAGCATCTCCCAAGATCCTGCACGCCCAAGATGCAGCGCCACTACCGCCTGGCGGCATGCTCCAGACGATGCCTCACGGCATCTATGAATGTGCGTTACCGGGCGATGCTGCTGGCGAAGCCTATGAGGTGATTCCAAGCGAACAATTCCGTATCCGGACTGCTTCGAGTTATCGCGATAGCAACGGCAATGGGACCTATATCTTGCGCGGCAACGAACTCACGTTTACTCGCGGCCCGAAGAAGGGGCAGAGATTTCGGAGGATTGGCACCAATCAGCTGCGGAAGCTGGATGGGAATTCCGTTACCAAGCTGCTTTGCACCCGGCTACTCGGATCACGCTGAGGACTAATTCTTGACCAGCAGTGGATAGGGATTGACCGCATTCGCAGGTTCCCACCACTCAGCATCCGCTGTGGTCCGCAGGATAGCGAAATGAAGGTGCGGTGTTTCTGGTGAAGCATTTCCCGTGCTTCCAACTGTTCCCAGACGCTGCCCCTGGCGAACAATCTGGCCTTCACGAAGCCCTTCAGCATACTCGTTCAAGTGCGCGTAGAAATGAATGGTCTGCTTGTCCTGCGACCGGATGTAGACGGAATTGCCTCCCGCTGCTGACCGATGGAGTTTTGCAACGACCCCTGGACCAGCTGCGACGACACTTGTTCCTTGAGGTGCCATGATATCGAGCGCTTCATGCAATCGGCCGCCCTCATCGTCGCGCTGCTCCATAAAAGTGTCCGAAAGGTCTGAGGCGCGCACGTTCATCACCGGTATGCGCAGAGCAACCGAGCCTTCCGCCTGTGTGGCTGCAGTTTCCGCATCAAGAGGTGGAGCTGTTGTGGGCGATGCATCGTCGCTCGGCGCAGTTTCGACAGCAGTTTCAGGCGATGGCGCAGCCTCAGCTGGGCGCAAGGATTCCTCGCCATGACGCTGGCTGGCGAGTTCCATAAGGCTACCACCCGCGACAATCCAAACTGCCGAAGTAAGGGTGGCGGTGATGACTATGGTCAGCAAGCGATCAACAAAGTTCATAGCTGTCTCTTACTCAGAACCCATGACCTTGGCGAATTCCCGGACCGCTGCCGCCTCATCAGTGTTCCAGACACCTCCACAAACAGCAATGAAATCAACGCCCGCTTCGATCAACGGGCCGCAATTTTCAGGAGTGATCCCCCCAATGGCAACGCATGGGATTTCAAACAAACGCGTCCACCACTCGATCAGATCTAAATCCGGACGTTCGGCGTCGCCCTTATCCTTGGTGGTTGATGGATAGAAGGCCCCGAAAGCGACATAGTCTGCCCCTGCCTCACCCGCCTCCATCGCAAGGTGTCTCGAAGCGTGGCAAGTCACACCAATCTGCAGGTCTTTGCCCAATTCCTCGCGTGCTTCACGAGGGTCTCCATCATCCTGACCAAGGTGAACACCGTCTGCCTTGAGACGCTTCGCAAGCGACACGTCATCATTGACGACAAAGGCAACATCATAAGTTGCGCAGATCGCTTGCAATGGTTCGGCCAGCGCCGCCGCCTCATGTTGATCCAGCCCTTTGACGCGGAACTGGAATGCAGTGATCATGCCTTTCCCCGCTTCCAAAGCGCGTTCGAGACGTTTGGGAAAATCACCACCAACATCTTTTGGTGAGATGAGGTACAGTTGTGTTTGCGGATCTGTCACCCGCGCGCTTTAGCCAGCGACGCTTGCCGCGGCAATCCGCTCAATCGCGCCGCCAAGCGCCGCATCGAACTCGCCATCAGTCTGGCTCTTACGCAAGTCTTGCAGAAGGCCGCGGCTAAAGCTGGCGATCATACCCGGATTGCTGGCGAGGTGACGACAAGCATCGTCTGTTGAATAGCCGCCAGATAGCGCGACCACGCGTAGTACATTGGGGTGATTGATCGCTGGTGTGTAATGCCCCGATTTCACCGGGATCGAAAGCTTCAGCATCACCTTGCGGCCTTCGGGCAAGGAATCCAGACCCTTCATTATCTCAGCCAGAAGAATATCCTCACCTGCCTCACGATCCAGCGCCATGATATCGTATTCGGGTTCAAGCATTGGCATCAGTCCGGCATCTGCGATCTGATTGCCAACCGAAAACTGTTGCTCCACAACCGCCGCGATTCCCGCAGCGTTTGCTGATTTAATGACCGAGCGCATTTTGGTGCCAAACATGCCTTTGTCATTTGATTTTTCCAGCAGCGCAGGAAGTTTGTCGAGCGGCTTCATGAGCTGCACACCATCGGCTTCTTCAGCTAAGCCCTGATCGACTTTGATGAACGGCACAATCCCGCGAGCCTTCAGTGCATCTGCTGTCGACACGCCGTCTACCTGCCCATCCATTGTTCTTTCAAACAGGATTGCACCGATCACTTTGCCGCTGCCGAAGCACGGCGATGTGATGACACGCGATCGCATGGCATGAATCTGCGCGAACATCTCTTCGTCGCCGGACCATTCGTCGTCTTCGACGCCATAGCCGCGCAGCGCTTTCGGTGTAGAACCCCCAGATTGGTCGAGTGCTGCGATAAAGCCTTGCCCGCCAGCGATCTTGGCAGTCATCTGATCAATATTCATGAAATGCCCTTGGCCATCCTGTTCTGTGTTTCTGATCCGTCTGCATACCTATGCGCAAGGCTCAAGCTGCGCACTTAGCCAGCGTTTTGGCTGCCTGCAACCTTCTGCCTAATCCCGTTTGGGGAAGCGCCGAATAATACCGGTAAAGCTCAATGCTGGCTCCCCATCGCCGGTGACCAAGCCTCGTACGAAGATCGTTTTGCCTCCACCGCGCGTGACCTCACCGCGAGCTTCAACCAATGCACCTTCTTGAACGGCACCGAGAAAGTCGCCGGACAAATTCATGGTCACGGCATTGTCACCCTGCAACTCGTCTGTCGCTATTCCAAAAAGGGCAAAATCAGCGAAGGTTAGCAAGCATCCACCATGCATAAATCCCGCGCCATTCATGTGCCTGGCCTCTGCCCGAAAAGCGCTCAGGTAGCTTCCATCCTCCTGACGCAGCATGAAAAAAGGCCCCGAACGGATCTCATAAGGATCGTGATTCCAGTGATACCAACCCGCAAACTCGCCTTCTTCACAGCGCACAGCGCTTCCATACCCGTATTCCGTATCGGTCACAGCGAGATCATCTCCACAATTGCAACTGGCGGATGGCGAGTGAGTACTCCTCGTCGGGTTCAGCCTTTGACAAACTGCGTTCCGCAATTTTCCAACCACGTCCGAAGGCGGATTTGCGCCACAAATCGGTAATCCAGAAGCCTCCAGTCCACTTCTTTCCAGCCAACCGCAATTCCAATTCTACTGCGGCTGTGAACCAGACCAGGTTCTTATATCGGTTGGCGTAGGCCTCTCCGAAACGGAACCCTTCAAGTCGAAACCGACTGTCACACGCTTCGAGAAAGCTAGGTCGATCTAGCAATTGCGGACGTTCACCCCCGATAATCATGGTGAAATCGCGTTCGATGAACTTTTTCACGCCACCTTTATCTGCACGCATCCATGCCTGCATGATCAGGTCTTCACGGACTTTCAGATCGGCTGTGATGTCGGACATTTGTCAGTTCGAGAGAGCGGCGACGCCGGGAAGCTCTTTGCCTTCCATCCACTCCAGAAACGCACCGCCTGCGGTCGAGATGTATGTCACATCATCGGTCACGCCAGCCTGCGCCAGTGCCGCGACAGTATCTCCCCCGCCAGCAACGCTAGTGAGAGAGCCTTCTTGCGTCAAAGCGGCCACATGGCGCGCTAGCGCTACCGTTGCCATGTCAAACGGCTCGGTTTCAAAAGCACCTAAAGGACCATTCCAAACCAGCGTACGACAGGTTTTGAGCACATCTGCGAGCGCCTCCGTTGCACTCGGACCGATGTCGAGGATCATCTCGTCTTCCGCTACTTCGTGGACGTTGCATATACGCAGGGAAGCCGGGTTGGCGGCAAATTCCTTCGCGACAACCACATCGTAGGGCAAATGCACAGTGCATCCCGCATGATCGGCTTCGTCCATGATCTTCGATGCGATATCGGTCAGATCGTGTTCGCAAAGAGACTTACCCACACTGACCCCACGCGCAGCGAGGAAGGTGTTCGCCATGCCACCGCCGATGATCAGGTGCTGGACCTTGCCCACGAGGTTTTCGAGCACTGCAAGCTTGGTCGAGACCTTTGCCCCGCCGACCACTGCCGCGACCGGCTGTTCAGGAGTGCCAAGAGCAGCGTCGAGCGCCTTCAGTTCCGCTTCCATAGCGCGCCCAGCATAGGCTGGTAGATGATGTGCCAAGCCTTCGGTCGTTGCATGGGCGCGGTGCGCGGCGCTGAAGGCGTCATTGACGTAGACATCGCCATGCGCAGCGATCGCTTGCGCGAAGTCCGGATCGTTGGCTTCCTCGCCAGACCAGAAACGCGTGTTGTCGAGCAGACCGATATCACCGTCACGTAGGATGCCGATGGATTGCTCAACCACGGGACCCGCGATTTCCGGGATGAACATCAGTTCCTTGCCCAAAACACCTTCGACATCACCAACCACCATGCTGGTTGAAAGCACCGAGGAACGCTTGCCACCAGGACGCCCGAAATGCGCGAGCAGCAGCACTTTCGCACCCTTTTCGCTCAGCTCAAGGATGGTCGGTTTCACCGCCTCCACCCGCGTGACATCAGTCGCCGAGCCATCCTTCATCGGCAGGTTCAGGTCGACCCGGACCAAAGCGACCTTGCCAGTCACATCGCCCAGATCATCGAGCGTTTTGAAGGATGCCATCGTTTCCGCTCCTAGATCAGCTTCGCCATCACGCCTGCGGTGTCGATCATCCGGTTGGAGAAGCCCCACTCGTTGTCATACCAGCTGACAACGCGCGCGAGCTTGCCTTCCATCACCGAGGTTTCGAGGCTGTCGACCGTTGAGCTTGCTGGATAGTGGTTGAAGTCCGAGGAAACGAGCGGCTGATTTGTGTAGTCGAGCACGCCCTTCATCGGACCATCGGCGGCGGCTTTAAGCGCCGCGTTGAGTTCTTCAGCGGACGTGTCACGCCCGGGCGTGAACACGAGGTCCACAAGCGATACATTCGGCGTCGGCACGCGGACTGACGAACCGTCGAGCTTGCCTGCGAGTTCAGGCAACACCAGACCCACGGCGCGCGCCGCGCCCGTAGTGGTGGGGATCATATTCTGCGCACCACCGCGTGCTCGGCGCATATCGCCATGCATCTGATCAAGCATGCGCTGATCGTTGGTGTAGGAGTGGATCGTGGTCATGAAACCGCGCTCGATCCCGACGGTGTCGTTCAGCACCTTGGCGACCGGCGACAGGCAATTGGTGGTGCAGCTGGCGTTGGAGACGATCACGTCTTCAGCGGTCAGGACGTCGTGGTTCACGCCGTAAACGATGGTCGCCGATACATTCTTGGCTGGAGCCGAAATCAGCACCCGCTTGGCTCCGGCAGAAAGATGCGGCTCAGCCGCCTCATGGCTTTGGAAGAAGCCGGTGCATTCGAGCACAATGTCGATGCCCTGTGCAGCGTGCGGAAGGTTGCCGGGGTCACGCTCACTGGTCACCGCGATAGACTTGCCGTTGACGATGATCGCGCCGTCGCCAACCTCCACCGTGCCGGGGAAGCGCCCGTGGGTGCTATCATACTGGAACAGCAGCGCGTTGGACTTGGTGTCAGCGAGATCGTTGATCGAAACCAGTTCGAGATCGTGATCGCTGCGCTCGAGAATAGCGCGTGCGACCAACCGTCCGATGCGGCCGAAACCGTTGATGGCAACCTTGGTGGCCATAAGAGAAACTCCTGCTTAGTTGTTCAATTTGTTTTGGATTTGCGGGACGATTGCCTCCGCAGAAAAACCGAAATGGGGGAACAGGTCTTTTGCCGGCGCCGAACCACCAAAACTATCGAGCCCGATATTCAGGCCATCGCTTCCGGTGTAGCGCTGCCAGCCAAACGTGCTCGCCGCCTCAATCGAAACAATCAGCGCTTCATCTGGCAACAGATCGGCGCGGTAGGCCTCATCCTGCTCGTCAAAAAGTTCAGTGCACGGCATGGAAACGACATCAACGCCAATCCCTTTGGCTTCAAGAGCCTCGGCTGACTGAACAGCTATGCTCATCTCCGATCCGGTAACGAGAATCACAACTTTGCGATCTGAACCAGCGCTCTTGACCCGATAGGCACCTCGCGCAGACAGGTTCTCACTCGACGCATCGAGGCGCACCTGCGGAAGGCCCTGACGCGACAGTGCGAGGATTGTCGGTCGGTCTTTCTGCGCAAGCGCGATCTTCCAGCACTCGGCAGTTTCGACCGCGTCTGCTGGGCGCATGACCAACAGATTTGGCATCGCACGGAGCGAAGCAAGGTGCTCGATTGGTTGGTGGGTCGGTCCGTCTTCTCCCAGGCCAATACTGTCATGCGTCATCACATAGATCGCACGTGTCTGCTGCAACGCCGAAAGACGGATCGCACCGCGTGCGTAGTCGGTGAATACGAGAAAAGTACCGCCATAAGGGATCACGCCGCCATGCAGCGCCATCCCGTTCATCGCCGCCGCCATGCCGAATTCGCGAATGCCGTAATAAACGTAGCGCCCGGCGTAATCGTCAGCCGTAAACGCTTCGATCCCGCCTGCCTTCGTGTTGTTCGAACCCGTCAGGTCGGCGCTTCCGCCGATGGTTTCAGGCACAGCCGGATTGATCGCTGCGAGCGCCATTTCGCTCGCCTTGCGGCTGGCGACGCCCTGCGGATCGGCGATCAGGCTGGCGATGTGACCGTCGAGTGGACCCAGATCTGGCAGGTCGCCCGCCATTCGGCGTTCCAGCTCTTCCTTATGCGGCGATCCTGCGACCCGGCTTTGCCACGCGCCATGCTCTTCGCGTCCACGCTCACCAGTCGCACGCCAATCAGCGAGAATGTCGGTCGGCACATCGAACGGCTCCGCTGTCCAACCCAGCGCCTCACGCGCACCGGCAATCTCCTCTGCGCCAAGCGGCGCGCCGTGGGTCGCGCTGGTACCTTGCTTGGTCGGAGCGCCCTTCCCGATCACCGTTTTGCACGCAACAAGTGACGGACGACCATCCGCTTTCGCTTCTCCGATCGCGCGTTCGATATCGTCGAAATCATGACCGTCGCAGCTGACAACGTGCCAACCGGTCGCTTCATAGCGCGCTTTGATATCTTCACTGGTGGATAGGTCGGCCGAACCGTCGATGGTGATGTTGTTGTCATCCCACAGGACGACAAGGCGCCCCAAGTGGAGATGCCCCGCCAGGCCGATGGCTTCGTGGTTGATGCCTTCCATCAAGCACCCATCACCCGCGATCACCCACGTACGGTGATCGACCAGATCATCACCGAAAGTCGCGTTCAGGTGCCGCTCCGCCATCGCCATGCCGACAGCCATTGCAAGACCCTGCCCGAGCGGCCC
>JBCBHD010000052.1:0-13897 GCA_038526115.1 Pseudomonadota bacterium
GAACTCGATGCACTGATCCTCGTGGTAGATCATGCACAATATGTCGAGGAAGGTCAGAAGCTTGCCGCACGCCTCAAGAAGGGTGGCATTCTCGTCGACGTGAAATCGTCATTGCGACGTGACACCCTGCGCAAAGACATTGTTTATTGGGCACTTTAGCAATCGCGACCAGATACTGATCACTCGTGAGCGCGTTCAGATTCGCTCGCTTACCTTGATCGCAATCCGGCATCCCAAACGGATTGCTCCGGACAAGAGCGGATAGGCGGGCGCTTTTTCCGCACCATTGGCCAGAGCCGCGTCACGGTGTTCACGCTCATCTTCGCGGAATTCTTCAATCATTTCCGCAAGCTCAGGATCGCTTCCGGTTTCTGCCAGGCGATCGAGCTGTTCGGAATAATGCTTGTCGATCTCTTCCTCGACAGCCGCCGTGCAGGCCATCGCGGCTTCCGGACCCAGCAGCGCAGTTCCTGCACCCAAAGCGTAGCCCGCAGCGGACCAGAATGGTTGCAACGCGGTAGGACGGACGCCGCGCTCGGCAATCATGGCATCGAACTTGGCGCGGTGGCCTTCTTCCTGCTCAGCCATATGGCGGATCTCGGCAGAATGCGGCCCGCGATCACCCATGACGGCAAGCTGGCCTTCATAAATCCGGGTTGCTCCGAACTCGCCAGCTTGGTCGACCCGGATCATGCGATGAAGTTCGTCGCGGTTCATAGCGGCTCCTGTTTCGCGTTCAGCCCCAAGATGGTGAGTCCACCCAGCGTAGAAAAGAGGAAATTCCATCCTGCCAGCGAAATTCCGAACAGGCTCCATGGCGCCACATCGCAGCGATGGATCGGCGCGGCACTTGGATCCATTACGTCAATATCGGTCGAAAGTGTCGCGCAGCCCGTGATACCTTCCCACCAGCCATACTCTACACCGGCGTGAAATGCCCCAATCAGACCAGAAGCAATGATCGCGATTGCCGCGAGACTGGTCCAGAGGCGCGACGGAGACGCGACGAAAGCCAAAATGGCAAAGGGGATGGCCGCAAAATGCGGCCAGCGCTGCCACCAGCACATCTCACAAGGATACAGCCCGAACACATATTCGGAGATATACGCCCCGCCCAATAGCCCCGCAGGTATTGCAAACGCCAGCAGCCGTGCTTGCTTCAATCCAGCCATATCAGACCCCTAGAGGTCTCAGTCGCGCAGCGCCACCGAGCTCTTGGTTGTCCGGCGCAGAGTTTCCAGAGCGTAATGCAGCTGGAAATCCTCGATGCCCTGTTCTTCAAGCTGCTCGGCGGTCAACTGGAACCGTGGATCATCGACCTTGTCGTTTTCCAGCTCTTCATCCTTGATGCCCAGCTCATTGACCAAATGACCGCGCAGATCAGATTCGCGGGTCAGATACTTCTGACGTAGGGCGAGGTCCGGATCAGAAATCTGAGGCACAGAGATATCCGGATTGATGCCACCTTCCTGCACCGATTTACCCGATGGCGTGAAATAACGTGCCGTTGTGAGCTTGAGCGCAGCGTCCGTACCAAGAGGTAAGAGCGACTGAACGGAGCCTTTCCCAAAGCTGCGATCACCCATGATCAAAGCGCGACGGTGATCCTGCAAGGCGCCCGCCACAATCTCCGAAGCCGATGCTGACCCGGCATCGATCAATACGATGACTGGAACGCCCTCGGCCATATCACCGCGGAAGACCGTTTCTGCATCATAAAGAAGCGTTTCTCCGCGAGCGCGGCCACGCTGCGATACGATACGGCCTGAATCGAGGAACAGATCCGACAAAGCGACTGCTTCATCGAGCGAACCGCCGGGGTTGGAGCGCAAATCAAGCACCAGTCCGCTCACTCGGCCCGTCGCCTCTTCCTGTATCTTGCCCCAGGCATTGAATACATCCTGGCCAACATCGGCAGAAAACTCGTTGACGATAATTACGCCGATATTGCCCGCCTCAACCGAGTGCGTAACTGGCTCCAATTCAATAACGCCGCGGGTTACAGGAACTTCTAGTGGTTCATCGCGACCCGGGCGGAAAATCGTCAGATTGATCGACGTGCCAGCCTTGCCGCGCATGCGGGCAACCGCGTCATCCAACTCGCCGCCGTAGATCAGCTCGCCATCCAGGTGTGTGATGAAGTCGCCGGCCTTGATGCCCGCCTCATCTGCCGGGCTGCCACGGAAAGGCGAAATCACTTTGACCGCGCCATCTTCCATCACCACGGAAAGCCCAAGACCCGAATAATTGCCATCGATCATGGTTTCGAGCCGTTGGAGATCGCTGCCATCGAGATAGCCCGAGTGCGGATCGAGCGCAGCGAGCATCCCATCAATTGCACCTCGCACCAGCACATCGTCCTCAACCGGCTCGACATAGCTCGCTTTGATCCTCTGATACGTCGCGAACAGTTTCGAGAACTCAGGTCCAGCCCGACCATCAACTTGTGCCATTGAGGCAGTTGCGGTTGGGATCAGGGCGACCGCGGTAACGAGAGCTGCACTCTGCAGCAAAGCAGCAATTTTCATGGGAAAGAGAGGCTCCTTTCGACTCATTAGCTATAGGTTTGTCCGGCTGAACGCCAGATGATTAGTGGTTCAACCGCTGACAGCGTCCCACCAAGGGGCAACACACCGGACAAAGCCTTAAGAAAGCTGCGTTGAAAAGATCCGGACTCAGTTCAGGTATTGCAAGGGATTCACTGGCGTTCCGCCACTGCGCAGCTCGATCGTGATCGAAGGCTCTTCTTGCGCAGCAACGCCAATGGGACTGCCGCCGATCAGCTCATCGCCTACCTCCACGCTAGCGCGATCAAGTCCTGTGATCAGGCTCGTCCAGTCGTTGGCATGCTCAAGAATCACAATGCGACCGAAACCGCGATATGGTCCGGAGAATGCCACGCGCCCACTTGCTGGAGCCACGACCTGAGCGCCCGCTGACGGCGCGAGGGATAGGCCAGTATTGCGAGATCCACTGCCGCGCAGCTCACCAAATCCAGCGATAGTTCGTCCTTGAACTGGAAGCTGAAACCCATCCGGCGGACTGTTGGCACCGGTTGAGGGTGGCGGGTTCGCGACCGAAACCTCATCCGATGCCAACACCTCTTCTGTGACTGTGATAGAGGGCTCTGCCAGCCCGGCTGGGCGCATGACTGGGCCAGGAAGCACAGCCAATTCCCGGCGCAGACTGGCGGCGTCATCCAGCCTATCAATCAGCCCATCAAGGTCGCGAGCTTCTTCAGCCAAAGCAAGCGCCCGTTCTCCCTCCCTCGCAGCGCTGCTGCGAGCATCGCGCGACGCGAGGCGCTGCCGGGTCTCTAGATCGGTCAATTCAGCCCGCTTTGCCTGCAAATCCTGCTCGCTAGTCCGGAGTGTTTCAAGCGCTTGTTGAGCCTGCCGTTCAAGCGCGCGCCCCTCTTCAAGATCGCTACGTAAAGCCGCTGTACGATCGCGAATTTCTGGGACAGCTGTGTCGAGCACGGCCCGCACATAGACAAGATCCTTCAGCGATCCGGGCTGCAGGGATGAGAGAACGAGTGGCCGCCGTGCGGTGGTTTGAAGCGCGCTGGTGAGGCGCACAAGCGGCTCACGGCGCTCGGCCAGCCGCGCCGATAGCGCTCCGCGCTTATTTCGCGCGAGTGAGTATTGCGCGCTGGCCGCGGCAATGTCGGCTTCCGCGCTCTGTATCTGTGCCGCAATTGCTGCCGCTTGTTTTGCCGTCTTGTCGGCTGCCTCAGTGGCATCTTCCGCTTGCTGAGCGAGGCGTTCGGCACGGGCTTCGGCTCGCTGCCCCTCACGCGTGGCCCGTTGCAGCTCGGCCTGCGCCTGATCAGAATCCATCAAGGCGAGATCGCGCTGCGCCATGCCTGATGGCACTGCGAATGAGAGCGCGAAAATTGCCGCCGCGCCAAGACACCCAACGAAAACTGCCTTCAGGACCATGGGATCACCCTGCCCGATGATAGGGGTGTCCGGCAAGAATGCTCGTGGCGCGGTAAAGTTGCTCCATCAGCATAGAGCGCGCCAGCAAGTGAGGCCAGGTTGCCGAACCAAAGGCCATTAACAGATCGGCATCAGCTCTTTCCTGATCGGTATGACCATCGGCTGCCCCAATCACGAAGCGTATCTCACGCATGCTATCATCACGCCAACGACCGAGAATTTCCGCAAAGTCCTCCGATGATATCGCCTTGCCTTTTTCGTCGAGCAAGACTGTCTTGAAGGGCGTCTGTGGGTCGGGAACTTTGCCACCGGTTTCTGGCAGTTCAGTGAGCTTAATTGGCCATGTGATCCGCTTTTCATAACGTGCGACAAGCTCCGCCTCGGGCGAGCGGCCAATCTTGCCACGAGCAATAACGTGAAGAAGCAAAGAGAATAACCTTTCGTGTCGAGCTTCAGCCGCCCGATTCTTTGTTTCATGCACGTCCATCCGGACGTGCGATTTCCCCGGGCGGGCCGTCGCCCTTGCGGTCGTTGCGCGACCGTGCTCCGCGACCAAGCCGATGGCTTGGAATGGTTCGACGCGGCAGCCGTCGCAAACCCGACCGGGCGCCCGCAGCGACGCGGCCGTTAGGCCGTATGAGCGAGGAGATCGCAGCGCGGATGCGCTTCGGAAAACAAAAACCCTACGCTCGCCCGGATAGGCAGCCTCAAATCAAGACGCAGCCGCTTCCCCGCCGTCGAACGACCACATTCGCTCGAGGTTGTAGAAGCTGCGGACTTCCGGGCGGAACAGATGCACGACAACATCGCCAACATCGATCAGCACCCAGTCAGCAGCCGGTAGGCCTTCGACCCGTGCAGTACCGAAACCAGCCTGTTTGACCTTTTCGGCCAGTTTTTGTGCCATCGATGCCACTTGTCGGGTCGAACGTCCGCTCGCAATCACCATGTGATCAGCGATCGAGCTTTTCCCTTCGAGCGGTATCGAAACGATTTCCTGCGCCTGATCTTCATCAAGCTGGCTCATCACCAGATCGTGAAGCTCGTGCACGGGCAGTTCAGCAGCCATCATTGCCACCTTGTTCGATGCAGCAGCGGATGCGGCTGCGGATTGTGCCTGTGTCATAGGCAAGCATAGGTCTCCAGATTGCGGGGCAGGCAGGAATGCAGAACGACACGCAGATAAGGCGCCTCATGCATCCTCCCATGATTGGATTTGGCGGAAAGTCAGCCGATCTCGCACCGTTGCAGTTCGATAATGGGATGCCCAGTCGGCATTATCACGGCGAATAGCCGTGGCCGATCGAGTATCCGGATCGAAACGCATGAACACCAGGGCCGGTGCGCTCCATTGCCCCCGTTTCCGAATACTGGCAGCAGACACACGATAGCGCCTGAACCAGGCCATGGCGGGGCTCGACATAGCTTCTGCGTTATAGCCGGGCCTTGCTATCACCGCAATCGGCATTGTCCGCGCGATGGTCCTCCAATGCTTCCAGCGATGGAACTGAGCCAGATTGTCCGACCCCATAAGCCAAACGAATTCGCGCTTTGGATACCGACTTTTGAGCTGCCGCAATGCGTCCACAGTGTAGCGCGTTCCAAGCTGCTGTTCGATCGCTGTCGGGATAATCGGCGCGCGCCGCGCACACACTTCCGCCGATCTCAGACGGGCAGAAAGTGGAGCCATTCCCGCTTTTGGCTTCAACGGATTTCCCGGTGAGACCAGCCACCAGCTCTCATCGAGACCGAGGGCCTCCATCGCAAATCGCGTGATCCGGCGATGCCCCCCATGCGCCGGGTTGAAACTGCCGCCCAGGAGACCGGTTCGTTGGTTCGAAGTTGGCAAGTCGTTTTGGCTTTCTTGTCGGCAAATCGGCGTCGATCCGATGCTCTAGCAGCCATATCGAATCGAGTCAGGCATAGCGAATCGATTCGATTCTGGACGTGTCGCGTTCGTACAATTTGCCGAGAATCGCCCCGATCCGGCACAGATTGCTGACAGGTGAACGCTTCACCGCGATTCCCCATCGGTTCAACGGTTACGTTAACGTAACGATTCGACCCGCCTAAGCTGCCTTGGTAGTTCCGAGCCTTCAAGGAATAGCAAAACAAACGGGGCCGCCTTGTCTGAGAGCAACTCCACAAAACCGTGGCTGGAACGGGTGCGTGATTGGTTCCCCGAACGCGAATTTTTCATGCGTTCGGATGGCCAGGTTCGCTTCATCAAAATCTCTTCTCGCGTGCAGATGGGTGGCGCCGCTTTCGTCGCTGCACTCGCTCTTGGATGGACCGGTTCCATGGGCGTCATGGCCTGGAGCCAGTACCAAGCCGAAGCGGAACTGGCGTCGTTCGAAAAAGATAAAGCTCAGGTCGCATCTGCACAGGAGCGGATCGACGCCTATGGCAACGATCTCGAACAGGTGATCGAGGAGCTCGACGGCCGCCAAGAGTTCCTCGACGCAATGTTGCCGATGCTTCCGGAGGAAATCCGTGAAGCGGGCGTAAACGTCACTGATTCGACTGAGCAGACCAGCGAGACTGTCGAAAAGGTCGGCTCGCTTATCCCGCAAGCCCGAGGCCTTGCCGAAGTTGAAGCTCGGCAGCTGGCTTTTGTTGAACGCATAACGCGCTTCGCAGATTTCCGCGCCCAGAAAGCCGAAGAGGCGATGCGCAAACTCGATCTCGATCCGCGTGCGATGACCAAGAACGCTGATAGCGCCGTCGGTGGTCCACTGGAAAAGCTAGAAACTTCTCATGGCGAGCTTGATCCGCGTTTCGAACGCCTCGGTCTCAGCCTCGCTCGCATGGCTGCACTGGAACGCGCACTCGACAGCATTCCGCAGGTGGTTCCAGCTGGACAGCAGATCTCTTCGGGCTTTGGTTACCGCCGAGATCCCTTCACCGGTGGCGGCGCGATGCATAGCGGGATCGATTTTAAAGGTCCGGTCGGTTCGCCGATTTATGCAGCAGCCAATGGCGTCGTGACATTTGCTGGTTGGAAATCAGGCTACGGCAAGGTTGTCGAGATCGAACACGGCAACGGCATGATGACTCGCTATGCCCATATGTCTCGTCATGACGTAACTCAGGGTCAACGTGTCGACGCAGGCGCGACAATTGGTGGGATCGGCAGTACGGGTCGGTCAACAGGTCCACACCTCCATTTCGAAGTTCGCATCAATGATCGCGCAGTAAACCCGCGCAAGTTCCTGGAGATCGCTCCCGATGTTCTCAAAGAAGTCCGCGGAGCCGGAACGGCCCGCACCCCCGCAACGACCGCAGAGTAAAAAGACTATGGCCAGTGGCTCGAATTCGACTTTTTCCGTGATTGGCTCGGACGTCAAAATCAAAGGCGACATTACTGCCAGCGCCGATCTTCATGTCGACGGCACGATTGAAGGCGATATCAAGTGCTCTTCACTCGTACAGGGTGAATCAAGCAACATCATGGGCGGAGTGATTGCTGAAACTGCGCGCTTTTCTGGTCGGGTGAATGGTTCGATTACGGCGCGCGAACTGGTCATTCTGAAAACGGCCGAAATCCAGGGTGACGTACACTACGACGCATTGACGATTGAACAAGGCGCGCAGGTCGACGGCCGGTTCGCGCCAAATTCGCAGCGTCAAGCGGCGAATACGACGAAAAAGTCAGCCGAAAAGATTGAAGCACCGAAATCCGATCCTGATCAGGCGCAGCTCAAAATCGCAACCTGAACCACATAGGCAGGATTGCTACAGGACTTCGGCTCTCAGCGCCTTACGGTCCAGCTTCCCAATAATGGTCTTTGGCAATTCGTCCCGGATCACGACTCGATCCACGCGTTCGTGTTTGCCGACTTTTGCGTTGAGCCAAATGGCAAGAGCATCTTCCGATGCATCGGCAGCTTCTTCCAGAGTTACGTAGGCTCTTGGAACCTCGCCTTTGTAATCATCAGGAACGCCGATCACGAGCGCCTCTTTCACGGCTTCGTTCTCTAGGATGACATCCTCGACCACGCTCGGAAAGACTTTGAATCCGCCAACCGCGATCATGTCTTTGATGCGGTCGACGATGGATAGAAAACCTTCATCATCAATCACGGCGACATCGCCGGTGCGCAAGTAGCGTTTGCCATCTCGCTCAGCGAAAGCGTCAACCGCAGCTTCCGGACGGTTCCAGTAGCCGCGCATAATTTGCGGACCAAACACTGCCAGTTCGCCAGGCTCACCTTCTGGGGCAAGCCTGGTGGGGTCTTCCTTGTCGAGCAAGATCACCTCGGTCCCCGCGACCACCTGACCAATGGTGCCGCGTTTGCGCGTACCTTCATATGGGTTGACCGAAACGACGCCTGCGCTCTCAGTTAGGCCATATCCTTCGACCAGCCTTACCCCGGTAACGTCCTCGAACTTCGCGTGAACCTGAGAAGGCATTGGCGCACCGCCTGAGATGCAGACTTTCAGTGACGAGAGGTCTGTTTTCGTAAGTTCGGGATGGTCGAGCATCGCCTGAAACATCGTGGGCACACCAGGAAAGCCAGTGGCATGATACTTTTCAATGGTCTGCAAAACCTGCTTCGTTTCGAACCTTGGAACCATCGCTATCGAGGCACCACTGGCTACGGCGTGATTCAGCAGGCTTGTGTTCGCGAAAACGTGAAAGAACGGCAACGCACCCATGAAGACTTCTTCACGCGGATTGTCGAACGGATTGATTGCAGCAACCTGCTGCGCATTCATTGACAGCTGGCTATGACCCAGCATGGCCCCCTTGGGTCTGCCGGTGGTGCCACCAGTATACTGAAGCAAGGCAAGGTCTTTGGCAGCATCAAGGGCTACGAGCGGTTGCGAATTCCCCGCTTCCCATGCCGACCAATCCCATTCGCCCAGCATGTCCGCCCAACCACGCACCTCGGTGCCATAGGTCACTTCGGCAACCTGACTGCGCTTGAACAGTTTAAGCGCTGCACCCTTGTACCATGGCAACATGCTGCTCAACGAACCAACGACCAGCCTCTCAAGCTCAGAGGATGCCAGCACCTTGGCTGCGGTGTCATAGAGTTCGGGTACGTCCAAGGTAACCAGCACTCTCGTGCCACTGTCACCGACTTGCCACGCCAGCTCTTCGACCGAGTAGAGTGGAGAGAAATTGACCACAATCGCGCCGGCCATCATGGCCCCGTAATAGGCCGAAGCGTAAATCGGGACGTTGGGAAGAAACAATCCTACGCGGTCACCCTTCGCGATGCCCATATCTCGCAGGCCCGCAGCGAACCGCTGCGCTTCGGTGAAAACTTCACGATAGCTATAAGTGCGTCCGAGAAAATGCAGGAAGGGCGCAGCCGGATTGTGGCGAACTGTGCGCGCAAACATATCCGGTAGCGTCAACGGTTCAAGCGGAGTATCCCATGGCGTTGCATGGTGGTAGGAGGCATTATTGACATTCATGTCAGTAGCCATGGTCGAACCCGCCTTTCCACACAACCGCTATCATCCCGATGATGCGGTTTTTTGCGGAATTTGCACGCGCAATTCGACGAATTTCGCTGCGAGGGAATCCCGATCCGGGACAGTCCTACGCGGCAACCCCTATTCCGTTGGGCTTTCCGGCTCTCCGGCCTCGCCTGGCAGGGTTGGGATATCCTCTGCTGCGCCACTTTCCTCTGCCGCACGCTTGGCCGCCAGCCACGCTTCCGCTTCTGCTTCCTGTGCAGCCTCGGCTGCCGCTTTGGCGTTGGCGTCCCGTTCTGCGCGCAGCTCTTCGATCAGCTTATCCTTATCCGAGCGAGTATCACCCTCGACAGCAACTTCGGCGTCATCAGCAATACCGGCGCGTTTGGCAGCTTTGGCGACAACAGCGTCGAGCTCACGCTGCGAACACAAACCCAGAGTTACCGGATCTTTCGGTTGAATGTTCTGGATGTTCCAGTGCGAGCGCTCCTTGATCGCTCCGATCGTGTTGCGGGTGGTGCCAATCAGCTTGGAGATTTGCGCATCCGAGACTTCTGGATGGTTGCGAAGGATCCAGGCAATGCCATCAGGTTTGTCTTGCCGCTTGGAAACTGGCGTGTAGCGCGGACCTTTCGTGCGTGTGACTTCGACCGGGGCCTTGTGCATTTTTAGCGAGTATTCTGAATCCGCCTGACCCTTTTCAATTTCTTCAAGGGTAAGTTCCCCAGCATGGACGGGATCGCGGCCCGTATATTTGCTGCCCGCCAAATCATCAGCCATGGCTTGCACTTCGAGAATGTGAAGACCGCAGAATTCGGCAATCTGTTCAAATGAAAGACCGGTGTGATCGACCAGCCAAGTAGCGGTCGCGTGAGGCATCAGCGGTGTGGGCTGGCTCTGGGCCATTGGAAAACTCCCGTAAAAATAGAAGGGCCGCCCCTTTCGGAGCGGCCATTGCGAGAGCGTAGATAGGGCAACACCCCTCAAACGGCAAGCAAAACGGAAAAGCCTCGGCGAATTGCCTAACGCGTTGGTTCCTTACCGAGCGAGACTGCTTCCTCTTCCTCCAGCGCCACTAGCCCAGTCAAGAATTGCCGCGTGGCAGATTCCCAGCTGTAGCTCTGCCCAAACGCTGCGCATTTGTTGCGATCGCGGGTGCGCGCGATATCAATGGCGTGCTCGATGTTATCCGACATCGCACCGACGTCATCAGAAAGAATGTCAACGGGACCAGCGACCGGGAACGCGGCTACGGGGGTGCCGCAAGCCAGCGCCTCGATCATGACCAATCCGAATGTGTCAGTTCTGCTGGGAAACACGAAAACATCGGCTCTGGCATAGCATCCGGCCAACTCTTCACCTAATCGCTTTCCAAGAAAAACCGCGTCGGGAAACTTGTTCTCAAGCGTCGAGCGAGCTGGCCCGTCGCCAACGACGACCTTGGTTCCAGGATAGTCGCATGACAGGAACGCTTCGATGTTCTTTTCGACCGCAACTCGTCCAACATAGAGTAGTATTGGACCCTGCAGCTCAGCAAATTCGGGAGGGGCCGGGACATCCGGTGTGAAGCAGGAAAGATCGACACCCCGGCTCCAGTGATGAAGTTTTGTGAGGCCCCGGTCGCGAAGTTGGTTTCTGATCGTTTCAGTCGCAACCATGATCCTTTGGGCCGGGCGGTGAAACCAGCGGATGTAGGGCCAGAAAACGCGCGACGGCAGACCAGTGCGTCGCGATATGTAGTCTGGAAACTGAGTATGATAGGCGGTCGTGAATGGCATTTTTCTGGCGAGGCAATACCGCCTCGCAGCAAGACCAAGCGGTCCTTCGGTCGCGATATGCACTGAATCTGGCCGGATGCGGGCCAGCTCTCTACCGACTGCACCCGGAATGGTCAGTGCCAGCCGGATCTCCGGGTAGGTCGGCGCGGGAAAAGACAGGTATTTATCAGGCGAAATGACAGCGACGGTATGGCCCCAATCCCGCAGCAAATCGCAAGTTGATGAGAGTGTCCGTACAACGCCATTCGTTTGAGGGTGCCATGCGTCAGTTATAATCGCGATCGTTCGTGGCAACGCGTCAGAGGAAATTCCGCTGACACCGGCCAAATCGGAATGGACGCGGGTTAGCTCATTCATGCCGCTTCCATAGCACGATCCGGCTCAACGCATTTTTCCGAGGCAGGCCGTTGTTCACGGCGGTCTACTTCCTCGGGCCAGTTAAGAATCTCCATTCTTCCATCATCGTGTTCGACCAAAGCATTGCAACCTTCCACCCAATCACCGTCATTCCAATATTCAACCGGGTTGCCTGCGAATTCAAATGTCCGGGATTCTGCGGTGTGGATGTGCCCACACACAACACCATCAACCCCTCGCTCACCAGCAGCTTTGGCTACGACTTCTTCGTACTTGCCGATGAACTCAACGGCATTTTTCACCTTGTGCTTGGCCGCTTTGGATAGCGACCAATAGGGCTTGCCGAGTGCCTTTCGCAGAGCATTTACAACAACGTTGAGCTTCATCGCGGTGACATAAGCCCAGTCACCGATGAATGCGAGCCAGCGCTGAGACAACATAACCGCGTCGAACTCGTCGCCATGCAAAACCATCAATCGCCGTCCATCGGCGGTATCGTGAAAGGCAGCACGGCGAATCTCCACACCCCCGAAATTGAGCCCAGTGAACTGACGGAACATCTCATCATGGTTGCCCGGAATGTAAACAATTCGCGTTCCACGCTTGGCGCGCTTCAATATGCGCCAGACAATGTCGTTATGCGTTGTGGGCCAGTAGAACTTCTTTTTCAGACGCCAGCCATCGATGATATCGCCAACCAGATACATCGTCTCGCTGTCCGTATGGTCGAGGAAATCGATCAGCATTTCAGCGTTGCAGCCTTTGGTCCCGAGATGCACGTCGCTGATCCAAATCGTACGATATTTCTTCCGCTTCACGCCGGCTTTTTCAGGCATCGAAGGCTTTGAAACTATCGAACCGTGGAGCGGCCAACTTGCGGCAGTGCCGAAGTCATCAGGATTTGCGTCAGCCGAGCGCTGCGGTGGTTCGGCTAGCATGAAATCGACCATATGCGATCTCCGGAGTTCGTTTCTCTTTCCGGTGCCGCATTGGCAGACGTTTGTTACGTGCGATTCACAAAGCGATGACGATTCCGCGAAACTCAGCCCTTATGTGACATGGATGTTGCGCTGAACGGGTGCTTCATCCCATCGGAATAAAGCCAGGCAACTTGGGGACTTGCTCAATCCAGCGCCGCACTGCTGGGTAATTCGCGAGATCAAAGTCGGCCTCTTCCGAAACATGACTGTAAGCAAACAAAGCAATGTCCGCGAGCGAAGCGGCCGATCCAGCGAACCATTCCCGGTCACGCAAATGCTCATCCATCGTCTTGAGGGCATCTTGACCGGCGCTCCGCTTCCCCTCGATCTGAGCCATCTGCGCGTCGCTGAGATTTTCAATGCCAACAAACCGATGCCAGAATCGCAAAGTCGCGATGTTCGGCTCGTGACTGTATTGCTCAAAAAACATCCACCGCAGCATCTGCGCCCGGCCGAAAGCGTCATCCGGCACAAGTGAGCTACCCTCAGCAAGAAACCAGCAAGCGGCGTTACTCTCCGGCAGAAAGCGTTCTCCGATCTGCAGCACCGGAATGCGGCCATGCGCATTTATGGTTTGCAAGAATTCCGGCGTTCGCGTCTCACCTTTGAGGATATCATATTGGCGCGATTCTATTTCGACGCCCAACAAAGCGCCGGTCAGCTTAATCTTGTAGCAATTTCCGCTGCGAGGATCCTCATGCAGGATTAGTCGGTCAGCCATCCACCACCTCAAGCACGATCTTTCCGATATGCTCGCCGGCTTCCATCCGGGCGTGGGCTGCCGCTGCCTCTGCCACGGGAAACGTCTGATCCATGATCGGTGCCAGTTCCCCGGTCGTGAACAATGGCCAAACATTCGCAGCGATCTCATCGGCCAGGGCTGCTTTGAACGCATCCGATCGTGGGCGCAGGGTCGATCCGGTTAGCGTCAGCCGCCGCATCATGACCATCGGAATGAACAACTCCGCTTTCGCTCCGCCCAGCACCGCGATCGTCACATGCCGACCATCTTCTGCGAGGCATTGGAGGTTGCGCGGCACGTAATCTCCGGAAACCATGTCGAGAACGACGTTAACGCCCTGCCCGCCTGTATGGTCGCGAACAACCTCGACAAAATCAGACTCGCGATAATTGATTGCCAGATCGGCGCCGATCTGGCGGGCAGCCTCGCATTTTGCCTCATCCCCGCAGGTGACGATCACTTCCACATCGAACGCTTTGGCCAGCATTATTGCCATCGTTCCGATGCCCGATGTGCCGCCGTGCACCAGTAACCGTTCCCCGTCGCGCACCATCCCGCGCTCGAACACATTGTGCCAAACGGTGAACAGAGTTTCCGGAAGCGCCGAAGCTTGCTTCAGGTCCATATCGTCGAGCACTGGCAGGCAATGTTGCCATGGCGCCGTGCAAT
>JBCBHD010000053.1:0-13667 GCA_038526115.1 Pseudomonadota bacterium
TCATAGCCGACCCGCCCGAGCCAGCGCAGTGCAGCATCGGTCAGATCCAGGGTGATCTTGCGATCGCTCAGCAGTTTCTGGACGCGCTTGACCTGGATCGCGACAATCGGCGCCATGTGCTCCATCGCCAAACGGTGGAACAGAATGATCTCATCAAGCCGGTTGAGAAATTCGGGGCGGAAATGCCCGCGCACCACATCCATGACCTGTTCTTCGACATCAGCGACTTTTCTATCATCGCCGAGATTCGCGAGATACGAGCTGCCGAGGTTGGATGTCAGGATGATGAGCGTGTTGGAGAAATCCACGACCCTGCCCTGACCATCAGTCAGGCGGCCATCGTCCAGCACCTGCAAGAGCACGTTGAACACATCAGTGTGGGCTTTTTCGACCTCGTCGAACAGCACGACCTGATAAGGGCGCCGTCGCACGCTTTCCGTCAGCACACCGCCTTCATCATAGCCAACATAGCCGGGAGGCGCACCGATCAGCCGGGCAACCGAATGCTTCTCCATAAACTCGCTCATGTCGATGCGGACCATCGCCTGATCATCATCGAACAGAAACTCCGCGAGAGCCTTGGTGAGCTCAGTTTTTCCGACCCCGGTTGGGCCGAGGAAAAGGAAGCTGCCAAGCGGACGACCAGGATCCTGCAAACCGGCCCGCGCACGGCGGACCGCCTTGGAAACCGCTTCGATCGCTTCGACCTGGCCAATCACGCGTTTGCCGAGGATTTTCTCCATCTCCAGCAGCTTCTCGCGCTCGCCTTCCATCATCTTGTCGACCGGAATACCAGTCCAGCGCGACACGACACCCGCAATATCCTCTTCGGTCACTTCTTCGCGAAGCAGAGCGTCCTCACTCAGCTCTTCAGCTGCTTCGAGACGCTTTTCGAGATCGGGGATGGTCCCGTAAGAAAGCTCGCCCGCCTTGGCGAGATTGCCTTCTCGCTGGGCTTGCTCCAGCTCGAGCCGGGCGTGATCAAGCTCTTCCTTGATCTTGCCTTCGGCTTCGATCTTGTCGCGCTCATTTTGCCAGCGCGTCGTAAGTTCACTGCTTTCTTGCTCAAGGTTCGCAAGCTCTTCACGCAAAGCGGTGAGACGATCGCGTGAAGCTCGGTCGTCCTCTTTCTCCAGCGCCGATTCTTCAATCTTGAGCTGGATAATCCGACGGTCGAGCTCGTCGATCTCTTCCGGCTTGCTTTCCACTTCCATGCGGATGCGACTTGCCGCTTCATCCATCAGATCGATGGCTTTATCCGGCAGGAAGCGGTTCTGGATGTAACGGTCGGAAAGTTTCGCAGCTGCGACAATTGAACCATCGGTAATGCGCACGCCGTGGTGCAGTTCGTACTTGTCCTTGATGCCGCGCAGGATGCTGATCGTATCCTCAACGCTCGGCTCTTCGATATAGACGGGTTGAAACCGCCGCTGCAGCGCGGGGTCTTTTTCGACATACTTCTGGTATTCATCAAGCGTGGTCGCGCCGATGCAATGCAGCTCACCGCGAGACAGAGCCGGCTTCAGCAAGTTGGAAGCGTCCATCGAGCCTTCGCTGGCGCCCGCGCCAATCAGCGTGTGCATTTCATCAATGAACAGGATGATCTGTCCATCAGCGTTCTTCACCTCGTCCAGTACGGACTTCAGCCGCTCTTCGAATTCGCCGCGATATTTGGCGCCCGCAATCAAGGAGCCCATATCGAGGCTCATTAGCGTGCGGCCTTTCAGACTGTCCGGCACATCGCCATTGGCGATCCGCAGCGCCAATCCTTCGGCGATCGCGGTTTTACCTGTGCCAGGCTCACCGATCATCGCCGGGTTGTTCTTCGTTCTCCGGGCCAGGATCTGTATGGCGCGCCGGATTTCCTCGTCGCGGCCGATCACGGGATCGAGCTTACCATCCCGCGCTGCCTGCGTGAGATCACGAGCGAACTTTTCCATCGCATCGTAAGAGTTTTCCGCGTTGGCGCTGTCGGCCTTGCGTCCACCACGCAACTGATCAATCGCGGAATTGAGGCTTTGCGGAGTAACACTCGCGGCTTTCATTGCCTCGCCGGTCGCCCCCGGGGCCAGCGCCAGCGCGACAAGCAGCATTTCGACCGTCACATAGGAATCGCCCGCTTTCTCGGCGATCGTTTCGGCCTGATCGAGCACGCGGACCGCGTTATTGTCGAGACCGGGGGTCTGCTGCGCGCCTCCGCCGGTAACCACTGGCACCTTGCCCAGACCCGCATCGACCGCGCTGACAGCCAATGTCGCTTCACCACCGGCGCGCTGGATTAAGCCAGCCGCCATGCCCTCTTCATCTTCAAGCAGGGCTTTCAATAGATGCAGCGGCGTGATCCGCTGATGGTTCATGCGGATCGCGACAGTCTGCGCGCTTTGCAGGAAGCCCTTGGCGCGATCGGTGAACTTTTCGAGATTCATGAGTGACCCCTCACTGGAATTGCCCGTTCGAAGTAGTGTTGCATTTCGGCAACACAAGTGCTGACCGCAAATTTTTCCTCGGCAGGTGTATTACTCAACTAGGTGGGTCGGGCAAATGCAAAAGCAAGAGGCCGGTTAGCAATAGCCCTTTTGCTTGCGATGGAGGTTTGCGGCAGATACGACCTTGGTTTGGTGACAACCCTTTCGAAACAGCGGGCTGCCACTCGCCGGGAGCGCGCAATCAATGACCGATCCAGAGCGACAAGTCCTTCATATCGGGCTCGCTAAGACCGGCACCACTTCGCTCCAGAGACACGTGTTTCCGCACATCTCGAAGTCTGCGGGCTATGCATACAATCCGCCAGAGCTCATGGAGACACTATCCCGGTTCCTGCTTTTCCAACGCGTTAAGGACCGGCAAGAGATCGAGGCTATCCGGGCGCAGCATGATCGCATCTTCATAAGCGATGAATCGCTGGCAACATGGCTGCCGCAACATTTCGAGGCCGCCGCCAACAGACTTCTGTCTTTGTGGGGATCGCAAACGACAATCCTTCTGTCCTTGCGTGATCCGGTGGCGTTTCAGGAAAGTCTGTATGCAGGGAGCTTTCGCGCCGGTGCATATGTTTCCCCTCAACAGTTCTTTCTCTCACACGAACAATACAGCCAAACGCGATTTTCTGCAGACCATTGGCTTGATGATGCCTTCAATGTCGACGCGTTCGACTATCGCCGCCTCGTCGACATCTATCGAAAGCGGTTTGAGCGCGTGATTGTAATGCCGCACGAAACTCAATTCGATCTTCGCGCTGTCGCTCGCGTCTTCAATATCGATGACGATCAACGCAGCGCTTTGGCGAGTAAGCTGGCAGCAGCCCCGCGTTTGAATTCTCGACCCGCGTCATGGGATATCAAAGCGCTCACACTCTATGTCAAAATGACCGGCAAGCAGATGACCAGCCCGGGCCTGGCATCAAAGCTGAAACAGCATGCTGACCAGCCAGACACGGCGCAGCGAGGATCCAAGAGACGGCGCCTGTGGTTGCGGCTGCGCGCTATTCTCTATCGCTTGCTGCCCCAAACACCCTATCGGCTGCCAGACAATGTGTACCGAAACGCCGAACTGACTCAGCGCAACCGCGAATTTCTTGCCGAATTGGTCGCCGAGAATCGTGCGCTTGCATTGCAATCTTCACGACGCCATGATCCGTAATTGAGAGAGTTCCGGAGAGATCATCAATGAAATGGTTGGGGCGCGGCGCGTTTGCGCTGCTCGTGCTGCTGATTGCGGCGTTTGTCGGGTTAGCGACTTGGGAGCCGTTTTTCGCCAAGCAGGCTGAATACTCCCCGGAAAGCTGGACAGCCTATGAAGCCGAGATCGTCCGCGATGAATACGGTGTCCCGCACATTTACGGCAAGACAGATGCGGATGTCGCGTTCGGCGTCGCCATCGCCCATGCGGAGGATGATTTTTTCACTCTGCAAGACGTGATCGCCATGTCACGCGGACGTTATGGTGCCATCGCGGGTGAGGAAGGCGCTACCTTTGACTATGTCTATCACCTGCTCGATGCGCGCGGGACGGCAGAGCGGAAATATCCTGACCTTCCAGAAGACACCCGCGCCTTGTTTGAAGCCTATGCCGCAGGTCTCAACCACTACGCCGAAAAGAACGCTAGCGAGATCAAGCTCGGCAATATGTTCCCGGTCAATGGCGAAGACGTGGCTGCAGGCTTCGTGCTGCGGCAACCATTCTTCTATGGGCTGGGCAACGTGATCCAGCCGCTTGTCGCAGGTGAACCATTGCGCCGCGAGTTCGGACCGGACATTCCAGGATTCCCACGGGAGAACCCGGTGACAGCGGCCGCTGAACAAGTGGCGATGACAGGCACTCATCCGCTGCCATGGGGCGAAGAGGCAGGTTTGCTCGGCTCCAACGCTTGGGCCGTAACGCCAGAGCGCGCAGGCGGACCGACTACTCTGATCTCGAACTCGCATCAGCCGTTGCGCGGCGGCGTGGCGTGGTATGAATTCAGCGTAGAGAGCGAGGAAGGCTGGCACTTTACAGGCGCGAATTTCCCTGGGTCGCCCTTCCCCTTCCTCGGTCACAACCGCGATCTCGGCTGGACAAACACGGTGAACCGTCCCGACATGGCTGATGTCTACCAGTTGGAAGTGAATGAAGCAGGCACGCAGTATCGGCTGGATGGCGAGTGGAAAGAGCTTCAGCGCAAGACGGTCACCCTCCCGGTCAAGCTCGGGCCGATCACGCTTCCGATCCGCCGCGAAGTGCTGCGCAGCGTTCACGGGCCGGTGATCCAGAATGAGAACGGGTACTTCGCGATCCGATATGGCGGGATTGATTCAATCGACCAGCTCGATGCCTATTACCGCATCAACAAGGCGACCAATCTAGAAGAATGGCAGGCGCAGATGGCGCGAATGGCTATCCCTTCCACCAACTTCATCTATGCCGACAAGGAAGGCAATATCGCCTACCTCTATAACGCTGCGATCCCGGATCGCCCTGAGCTCGAAGAAGTGCAGGCCAATTGGCGCGGCGTGCTTGATGGATCAAAATCCGAACTGATTTGGGATGGTCCTGTTAGCTATGAAGAGATTCCGAAGCTGATCAATCCAGCCAGCGGCTGGATCTACAACGCCAACAACGAACCCTACACTGCCGCTGGCGAAGGCAGCGATTTGTCGCCGGAGGATTTCTCTCCGGTGCTTGGCGTTGAACGCAAGCAGACCAACAGGTCACGCCGCGCCTATAAGCTGATGAGCGAAGTTGAGGGTCCGCTGGATCGCGAGACGCTAGAGCGGATCAAGTACGACACCGCCTATGAGCGTGAGGGCTACATTGCCCGGATGATGGCGGATGTCGAAGCGCTCGAATTCCCGCCGCGCATGAAAGATGGATCGCGTGGCGGAATAGTCGGCGAAGCCCGCGATCTGATGCTCGAATGGGATTTCAGCGCCGATAGCAAAGGCCGCGCAGATGCCCTCGCCTATCTGTTGATCCGCGATTTCATGTCTGCTGAGTACCAGAACGGCAAATGGCCGGACATGCGCGAAAAGCTTGGAGACGCTGCTGCGCATTTGATGGAACACTTCGGCCGGCTTGATCCGCCCATGTCCCAACTCATCCGCTTGCGTCAGGGGAATGTCGATCTTCCGCTCGATGGCGGATCGGACACACTGCGCGCCGCAACCACTTGGCGGGTGGATGACGATGGCCGTCTAAGTCTGGTTCATGGTGACAGCTTTATTCAATGGGTCGAATGGCCTGCGGATGGTGGGCGTGTGTTCTCCCGATCGATCCAGCCCTTTGGCGCTGCGACCACTCGGCCTGACAGCCCGCACTACACCGACCAGATGCAGCTCTTCGTCGATCACAAGTTGAAGCCCGTTTATTTCTGGCGGGACGACGTCCTCGCCAACGCCAAGCGGCGCTACACCGTGAGCAATGCCCGATAATGCGGGGTTGATTCATCATTCCCGCAAGCGCACGATAATTACCAATACCTGTTCCATTTTGGAGAGAATTCATGTCGCACCGTCTAACCACCACCAGCCCGATTGCGCTTTGCGCCGCATTCAGTCTGGCACTGGCCGTTCCAGCCGCACCGGCGTTTGCTGATGATCATGCGGCGACCGAAGCGGCGGAGGCAAATGGTCTGGAAGAATTGGTCTCGCAGGTTTCGATTCCCTACGAGGAATTTCAGCTCGAAAACGGTCTGACGGTCATTGTCCACGAAGACCGCAAAGCACCGATTGTCGGACTTGCCGTGTGGTACAATGTCGGGTCGAAAGACGAACCAGAAGGCAAGACCGGCTTTGCTCACCTGTTCGAACACCTGATGTTCAACGGGTCGGAAAACGCCCCTAACGACTATTTCCAGTACCTGCAGGAAATGGGCGCGACCGATTACAACGGCACCACCAATTTCGACCGCACCAACTATTTCCAGACGGTCCCGCGCCCGGCGCTCGAGCGCGCTCTGTGGCTGGAAAGCGATCGCATGGGCTATCTGCTAGGCGCAGTCACTCAGGAAAAGCTCGATAACCAGCGCCGCGTTGTCCAGAATGAAAAGCGCCAGGGCGACAACCAGCCAGGCGGTCTCGTCTTTTATGAGATCCTCGACAACATGTTTCCCGAAGGCCACCCCTATGGCCACTCGGTGATCGGTTCGATGGCCGATCTCGACAGTGCCTCCATGGAAGACGTGCAGAATTGGTTCCGCGACAAATACGGACCTAACAACGCAACCGTCGTGCTCGCAGGAGACGTGTCCGCCGCCGAAGCACGGCCATTGATGGAAAAGTATTTCGGTGAGATCGGGCGCGGTCCGGTCAACAATCCAGCCGAAGCGGAAATCCCGACACTGTCCGAAGACAAGCGCTCGGTCATGAAGGACAAGGTTGCTGCTACCAGCCTTACCAAATACTGGCCCGCGCCCGGCATCACCAGTGATGAACTGACCGCTCTCAATATCGGCATGAGCATTTTCGGTGGTCTGGCATCGAGCCGTCTCGATGAAGTGCTGGTTCGCGATGAACAGCTCGCTGTCGGTGTTTCAGCTGGCAATTTCGATTTCCAGCGCGTGGGTATCATGCTGGTCAACGCCACGCTGAGGCCGGGTGTTGAGCTCGAAACGATGGAAGCGCGGCTCGATGAGCTGATCGCTGAATATATCGAAGAAGGCCCGACCGAGGATGAAGTGCGGCGTGCAGCCACAAGTCAGCTGGCAGGCACGATCCGGGGTCTGGAACAGGTCGGCGGTTTTGGCGGCAAGGCCGTCACGCTCGCCCGCGGCGAAGTGCTGGCTGACAATCCGGCGCAATATGCCAAGAACTTCAACACGCTCGCCACGCTCACGCCAGCTGATGTGAAGGCTGCAATGCAGCGCTGGCTCACGCGTCCATCTTTCACCATGGTCCTCGAACCAGGTGAGCGCGATGGATCCTATGAAGAAGCGGCGTCCGTGGCGACCGAAGGTGAGAATGCAAGCGAACGCGATCGCGGAGCAGAGGAGATTACCGTCTCCAAAGTTCGCCCGGCCCCGCCGATTGACAGTGTCGCCGCCCTGGATTTCCCGGATGTTGAGCGGGCCACGCTCGCCAATGGCATGAAAGTCACCTACGCCAAGCGGGATGCTGTGCCAGCGACATATGTGACCTTGTCTTTCGATGCAGGCGGCGCTGCCGATCCGGATGGGAAAGAAGGGCTTTCGGGCCTTACCATGGGCCTGTTCGATGAAGGCACTGCGGAAATGACCTCGCAGGAAATCGCTGAAGAGCGTGAGCGTCTGGGTGTGAGTATCTCGAGCAGCAACAGCGATGACCGGTCGAGCTTCACGCTATCCGCGCTGTCGGCCAACCTCACTCCGTCGCTGGACCTGATGTCAAAGATCGTGCGCGAGCCTGCTTTTGCCGAAACCGATCTTGAGCGTGTCCGCACGCAGACCATCACCGGCATCAAGCAACAGATGAACTCACCGCAAGGTGTGGCCTTCCGTGCGATCGGGCCGGAGATTTTCGGAGACAGCCCGTATGGCGGCGTCGCGACGGTCGAAAGCGTTGGCTCCATTGCCCGTGCTGATCTTGTATCGTTCAAGGATGCATGGGTCCGCCCGGACAATGGCGAGTTTTTCGTCATTTCCGATCGTCCGCTTGCCGAAATCGTGGACTCGCTCAATGGGGTATTCGGTGATTGGACACCGCCTGCTGCGGCCAAAGGCGCAAAAGCGTTTGGCGAGTTTGCGGAGAACGAAGGCAACCGGATCATCCTGATCAACCGCCCGAACTCACCGCAAAGCTTTATCCTTGGTTCACAGCTGACCAATCTCGACGCCAGCGATCCTGCTTATGTAGACTTCACCAACGCCAACAATTCTCTGGGCGGCAACTTCCTCGCACGGCTCAATATGAACCTGCGCGAGACAAAGGGCTGGAGCTATGGCGTGCGCGGTGGACCGCAAGCCCGCGAGAATGCTGTCGTCTACAGCATTTCTGGCGGCGTCCAGGCGGACCAGACCGGGCCATCGGTGGCCGAGATGATCCGCGAGACCAGCGAATTTCTCTCCACCAATGGCGTGACGGAAGAAGAACTGACCCGCAACGTTGCCGCCGAGATTGGGGAACTGCCAGGTCGTTTCGAAACATCGGGCGCGGTGCTCAACGCAATTCGCAACAATGCCCGTTACAACCGTCCCGACAATTACTATGAAACGCTGGTGGAACGTTACAGCAGCCAGACGCGTGAAAGCCTGGATGCCGCCGCTCGCGAAGCTATCAGCGCGGACGAATTTGTCTGGATCGTGGTTGGTGATGCCAGCGTCGTGAAGGAACAACTGGACGCGCTTGGCTTGCCGGTAGAAGTCCGCGAGCTGCCTTCGAGCGAGTGACGTTACGGCACGGCTGGCCTCATCAATTTCGGTTGATGCGCACTGACACACGTGTAAACAACCACGTGAGTTTCGGGGCCGGGAGGACCAGCCACGCTCGTTCAACCCAGAGGACCGTCCCCCGGTTCGACATGGACAATTAGGAGACAATGAATGTCTGTAGCAGGTACCTATAACACCACCGTCAAAAGCCCGATGGGCGATCAAGCCGGAACCTTCACCGTAGTCGACAATGGCGACGGCACATTCTCTGGCAACATGGCCGGCGGCATGGGCTCGATGGATGTTGAAGAAGGCAAGGTCGATGGCAACACACTGACCTGGAAGATGAACATGACGGTTCCGATGCCGATGACGCTCGAATGCGAAGCGACCATCGATGGCGACAACCTGACCGGCAACGTCAATGCTGGCGCATTCGGTGCAATGCCAGTGTCCGGCACCCGCGCATAAGCGCCAGTCGGCAAACAGAATTCGAAAGGCCGCTGGAGCGATCCGGCGGCCTTTTTCTTTTGAGCGGGCTGTTTTCGTCAGTTGAATGAAAGACTAACAGCCGGCTGCCCTTCGATTTGCCAGTCTAATTGTACGTCAGTGCTTGGCCTGCTACGTTCAATGAAAATGACATCCGGGTCGCGGACCAAGGAGATGTCTCATGAGCGCTCTCAAATCTTTCGCGTATTCGGTCGCTGCCGGAGTTTCAAAATGGGTGCCGCCTTCGCGTGGCCCGATCAACCGTTTCGCGATTGGCCGCTTGGTCAATGTCACTCGCGCACGGCCGCACCCGTGGAGCACCCTTAGCGACCATGTCAGTTGGCGCGGCATGACGGATCGCAGCTACAGCGCCCGTCACCTTCCCCCACAAGACATTCCCGATCTTCCAGAACTCAACCGAGTTGGCGCTCTATTCCATGTCCCGAATGGCGAAGAGCAATTCCTCTGTCCCAAATCCACATGCCTGTTCCCTGCCTTCGCGCAATATCTGACCGATGGTTTCATCCGAACGATGATCTCGAATGATTTCGCGACGGGCGAGACGATCGAAGACCGACGGCGTAATACCTCCAACCACGAGATCGATCTATGCCCACTCTATGGGCGTACCGTTGAACAGGTACGTGCGCTGCGAACGCTTTCCGAGCATCCCGACGAGCGCGGTAAACTTAAGTCTGAAGTAATTGACGGAGAAGAATGGCCGCTCAAACTGTTCCAGCCTGGTGGCAACACCTTCAACCCCGAATTCACTGACGCCGATGGCCAGCCATTGCTCGACACGCCGCTCGGCATCAGCAAGTCGACCGCGACGATGCGCGAGACGTTGTTCGCAGTCGGCGGCGATCGCGCCAACGCGGCTCCGCAGGTAAGCATGATCAACACGCTGTTCTTGCGCGAGCACAATCGGCTGGCCGGCATCATCTCCGGTTCCAACCCCGGATGGAACGATGACCGTGTGTTCGATGCGGCCCGCGCCTGCATCGTGGTGATGTTCATCAAACTGGTCGTTGAGGAATACATCAACCACATCAACTCGACCCCGCTCAGCCTGATCGCCGATCCTTCAGCGGCGTGGAATGCCAAATGGAACAAGCCTAACTGGATCACCGCGGAATTCAGCCTGCTGTATCGCTGGCATTCCCTCATTCCGGACCGCATGAGTTGGGGCGGCCAATCATTGCCTGGTGGCAGGCTGCGCCTCAACAACGAGCAATTGCTAGCACGCGGCCTGGCGGACGCGTTTGTCGATATCAGCGCTAACCGAGCGACCGAACTTGGTCTGCACAACACTGCAGACTGGCTTGTCGAAGTGGAAGAACTCGCGGTCAATCAGGCGCGCGAAAACCGCATTGCGCCGTTCGTGGCCTATCAAAACGCTTTTGGACATGACCGAGCGCGCAGTTGGTCCGATATCAATCCCGACCGGCGCATTCAGGCAGAGCTGGAAGCGCTTTATGGCGACGTAGACCGGTTGGAATTCTACACCGGCCTCTTCGCCCAACCGCGCACCAAAGACGCGCCCTTGCCGCCGCTTTTGCAGACAATGGTGGCAGTCGACGCATTTTCGCAAGCGCTGACCAATCCGCTGTTATCAGAGCATGTCTGGGGCGATCCCAAAGTGCAGCGTGCAACCTTCACTTATGAAGGATTGCAGGAAATCGGCGCGACCCGGACGATGCGCGATATCCTTGATCGGAATGCCACCGGCCTAGGCGACCGTTTCGTCGGGATGACCCGCCAAGGCTGGCAACGCGGGCAAGAGTAGCCCCACCCCATCAGGGAGAGCAAAACACATTGGCGCTTGACCTGCATCTCAATATGTAATTATGTAATTACATGATTACCGAATCAGAGATGGACGGGATTTTTCAGGCGCTGTCACACGCCACGCGCCGTGCCATTCTCGATCATTTGCGCGCAGATGCCGGCCAGACGGTCGGCGCCCTCGCCAGCAAATTCGATGTGAGCCGGATTGCCATAATGGCGCATCTCAGGGTTCTCGAAGATGCCAATCTTGTCGTGAGTGAAAAGGATGGTCGCGCACGCAGGCTGTATCTCAACGCGGTGCCCATTCAGCAGGTCTATGACCGCTGGCTCGACAGCTACAGCGGAAGCTTCGCCGCGCGTCTGACATCAATCAAATATGCCGCCGAAGAAACGGCGAAACGGGAGGGGAATACATGAACGACAGCGATACAACCGCGAAGGCTTTCGCCGACAAAGCGATCTACAAAGTATTCATCGCCGCACCTATCGAGACGGTTTGGAACGAGCTGGTCAAAACCGATGCTGTTCTGCCGTTCTTCTTCGGATCGGTGTGTCGCACTCCCGGAGACCTTACGACGGGTGCCGCAATGGCCATGGAGACGCCCAACGGGAAGTTCCGCAGCGTGGTGGGCAAAGTGATCGAATTTGATCCCCCCTATCGCTATTCGCACACCTTCAAATTTACCGGTTACGATGACCCGCCCTGCACCGTCACCTATGAACTCGAAGCAGTCGATGGCGGCACCAACTTCTCTCTGGTGACCACCAATGTTCCCAAAGACACCAAGACTGAAAACGATATGGCGCGGGGTGGCACGTTTATCGTCAACACGCTGAAATCGGTTTGCGAGACGGGCAAACCCTCATTCGGTACGCGGTTCCTGCTCGGCCTGATGGGTCTCGCGACGCCGCTCACACCCAAAGCGAGCCGGTCCGAAAATTGGTCATTCGACCGCATCGAGAAACTCTGAGGGAGGGAACTCACAATGGCTGCATCACCCGAAGATCAACTGGCGACCATGCTGGCGAACATTCCCGAGAAGACCGGCAAGACGCTCGACGAATGGCTGGCGCTGATCCGCGCGAGCGGGCTGGAAAAGCACGGCGAAATCATGAAACTGTTGAAGTCCGAACACGGCGTCACGCACGGTTTCGCGAACCTGATCGTGTCAAAATCAAAAGAGACCGGTGAAGAGATTGATCTGGTCGCTGCGCAATACTCTGGAGCCAAATCCGACCTTCGCCCGCTTTACGAAGAGATCGTGAAATTCGCGCAGTCGCTCGGCAGCGATGTTGAGCTCGCACCCAAAAAAGCAAGCGAGCCTCCGCCGCAAGAAGCAGTTCGCGCTCATAGCCCCGGCAACCAAGACCCGGATCGACCTTGGCCTCGCCCTGAAGGGTGATGAACCACAGGGCCGATTGGAAAACTACAACGCCATGTGCAGCCACCGCGTGCGGCTTGAAAGCGCGAGCGATTTCGACGCGGAAGTGCAAACCTGGATGAAAGAAGCGTATTCGCGATCAGGCTAGAGTCTAACCCAACTTATCCTTCAGGATCTGGTTCACCACAGCCGGGTTGGCCTTGCCCTGCATCGCTTTCATCGTTTGACCCACGAAGAAGCCGAACAGCTTGTCTTTCCCTCCTTTATATTGCTCGACCTTGTCTTCGTTATTCGCGAGGATTTCATCGATGGCGGCTTCGATTGCGCCGGTATCGGAGACCTGTTTGAGCCCCTTTTCGTCCGCGATGGTTGCAGGATCGCCGCCTTCTTTGAGGACAATTTCGTAGATTTCCTTGGCCTGTCCGCCTGAAATCTCGCCCTTGTCCTGCATAGCAAGGATCGTGGCCTGCGCCTCTGGCGTAGAATTGGTGAGGTCGGCTTCATCGCCTAGCCCCTTCACCACACCGGGCGCGACCGATAGCGCCCAATTGGCAACCTGTGTCGCGACTTTCGCTTCGGGTTTAGCGATTTTCGCAGCAGCAGCAGCCAGAAGCGTTTCAAACCGAGCGAAAGTCTCAACCTCAGCGGTCAGTCCGCGAGCATTGTAGGGCGAGAGGCCCAGCTCGTTTTCATACCGTGCACGCTTGGCATCCGGCAATTCCGGCAAGCTAGCGCGGCATTCCTCCAGGAAGCTGTCATCCAGTTCAACCGGCAACAGATCAGGGTCCGGGAAATAGCGGTAATCATGCGCGTCTTCCTTGGACCGCATGGTACGGGTCGTACCGGTTGCGACATCGAACAGCCGCGTTTCCTGATCAACCGTGCCGCCGCCTTCAAGCACATCGACCTGACGGTTGGCTTCGAATTCGATCACTTGCATCACGAAGCGAACGGAGTTCACGTTCTTGGTCTCGGTCCGCGTGCCAAGCTCTTCGGTGCCAGCGCGCCGGACCGATACGTTGACGTCTGCACGCATGGAACCTTCTTCCATATTGCCGTCGCATGACCCGACATAACGCAGGATCGAACGCAGCTTGCGCACATAGGCACCGGCCTCGGCGGGCGAGCGCATGTGCGGGCGCGAGACGATTTCCATCAGCGCCACGCCGCTGCGGTTGAGGTCGACATAA
>JBCBHD010000054.1:0-13369 GCA_038526115.1 Pseudomonadota bacterium
CACAGTGCGCGAGGCAATACTGTGATCTCCGCTCGATACTCGGATGGTCTGCTCGCCGCTCAAGAACAGGCCAGAGGTTTCGAATATGCCCGTGCCGCGCGTGGTGAGGTTGAGGACGCCCCCTACCGCCTCGCTGCCAAACAATGCCGAGGCAGGGCCTGCGATCAGCTCAATCTGGTCGAGCGTAAACGCGTCGATCTGCGCAAAGTACTCGTTCGCGCCATCGCGGAAGGTCGCATTGTTGTAGCGCACGCCGTCGATCACCAGCAGCGTTCGGTTTCCGGTGAAGCCGCGAATGTAAGGCGAGCCATGACCTGAAGCCGTCTTCTGAACCAGCACACCGGGAAGCGTAGCCAATGCCTCTGGAACAGTGCGCGGAAGCTCCCGTTCGATCTGCTCCGAATCCACCACGCTGATCGCGATGGGCTGGTCGTTCAAAGTCTCTTCCGACCGGGTGCCGGTTATGACTATCCTTTCGGGGTCGCCCGCCCCTTCATCGGCTACACTGCTATGGTTCACATTGGCGTGGACCGGCGCAGCCAGCGACGCAGCCAGGCAGGCAGCCAGAATTTGGTGTGTGTTCACATCCGGATGGCGCCGCTCGTCGCCCTCTATTGTGGCCAGGCGGGCACACCGCTGCCGGGGGTGTAGGGAGCACCGAGGCCCTCGAGCTCGGTTTCGAGTGCCTGCAATCGGTTCTCGACATCGCGCAACCGCGCAAGCACGGTCGAAAACTCCCTCTTGGCTATTTCGAGCGCGCTCTGGTCTGATCCGGTTGTCGGCGACTGGTGCGACCAGCCCCAGCCACGGATCTGCCCGATCCGCTGCGAGATCGAGAAAGGCACGGGCTCATTGCGACTGCTGATGGTACGATCACCGCGCAATGCAACATCCGCTTCATCAAGGATCGCCTCAATCTGCTGGATCCGCGCCCGCTGATTGTCATTCGGTGTCTCGAGGGCCTCTGCCGCGACTTTGAGATGAGCCAGTCGATTGCGCATTTCGCCCGAGGCCGCATTGGCACCAGTAACGGCGCGCGTGAGGTCGGATGTTTCTTTCTGGAAGGCGAGAACCGCCGCGCGATCCTGAGCGATTTCTGGGCTGTTCTCGAGCGATTTTACCGTGAAGCTTCGCGGCGATGCCAATGGCGTAACCACACCATTGACGCGCTTTGCGAGAGTTACGGTGTAGGTTCCAGGCACCACCATCGGCCCCATTGGCGGGCTGGAAAACAGGCCCGGCTCTGGTCGGTTCACCTGAGCGGGATCGGGTGCTTCATAGCGAAGGTCCCATGCCACGCGGTGGAGCCCTTTCTTGTGGGGACCGGTGATGCGGCGGACGACATTGCCAACCTGATCGGTGACGGTGAACACAATCGCCGGGTCGTCCTCCCGGTCTTCGGCGCGCAGCGTGTCCCAAGACGGATAAGGCGTATCGCCGCCGGTCTTTTCGATCTCTTGTTCGGCCTTGCGACGGGCCTGCGCACGCGATTGCAGGTCTTCGCTCAGCGTGTAGGTGAACACGGCACCGAATGGCGGGTTATCGGCCTGCCAGAAATTGTCGCCATTGGAGGCCTTCGCGCCGCCCCAGGTGCCCCAGAGATCGCCTTCGACGTATAGCCAAGGATCGCGCACAGGGAACAGTGTCGCTTCCGCGGAAGCCACTGTGGCCGCGTTGGTGCGGAGTGGCGAATAATCGTCGAGCACATAGATGCTTCGACCGAATGTACCGACGACCAGGTCGTTCTCTCGCTGCTGAATCTCGATATCGCGGACATCGATCGTCGGGAAATTGGTCTTGAGCTGGTGCCAGTTCTGACCGCGATTCTGGCTGTAGAAGAGGCCGAATTCGGTCCCGAGAAACAGCAGGTTGGGATCAACATGATCTTCGGCAATTGTATGCACCGAGCCCCAGGAGGGGAGATCGCCTGCGATCGATTGCCAAGTCCGCCCGCGATCGTTGGTGCGATAGACATAGGGGTTGTGATCGCCGCGCTTGTGATTGTCGAACACCGCGTAGGCGACATCGGCGGAATGGTTTGACGTGATGATATCTTCGACCAGCGTCATGGTAGGAACACCGCGAACCGATTCCAGTCGCCGCCAATTGTCGCCATTGTCCTCCGTGACCGAGATGACCCCATCATCGGTGCCGACATAGATCAAACCTTGAGCCAGCGGGCTCTCGCTCAGAGAAATCGCTGCGCCATAGATTGATGTGGAATCGTTCTTGGCAATTGCGTCGACGCTCCAGACCCGGCCCATCACCTCAAGCGCGTTGCGATCGATCTGGCGGGTGAGATCGGGGCTGATTTTCTCCCACGAATTGCCGCGATCATTCGAGGCGAACAAGTATTCGGCGGCATAGTAGATGCGATCCGGATTGTGCGGGCTGATGAGAAGCGGCGTGTTCCAGTTCCATTTGTAGGCGGGTTCCGCGGTTTCCGGCTGCGGGGTCAGGAACACGCGTTCCTGCGTGCGCCGATCATACCGAGCAAGGCCGCCATATTGATACTGAGTGTAGACGATATTCGGGTCACGCGGGTCGATCTGCGGTTTGTAGCCGTCACCGCCCAGAATGATGTGCCAGTCGGAATTGGCGATCCCGTGTGTCACCGTGGTGCGCGAAGGCCCGCACAGCGAGTTGTTGTCCTGCGTGCCGCCGCAGACATTGTAGAATGGCAGCGCGTTGTCCGGCTGAATGCGATAGAACTGCACGATCGGCAGGTTGTCGACGTGGCGCCAGAGCGTCCCGCCGTCCCAACTTTCGTAAATCCCGCCATCGCCACCGATAATCAGGTGATCGGTGTTGCGTTTGTTGATCCACAGCGCGTGATCGTCGACGTGCCGATGGCCGATGCCAAGATCGGTGAAGGTCTTGCCACCATCGCGTGAGCGCTTCGAGAAAGTATCGAGCGAATAGAGCGTGTCTTCGTCGTCTGGGTCGACCACAATCTCGTTGTAGTATTGCGGGCTCGTCGTCATGTGGCCGGAGCGTTTCTCCCAGTTCTGTCCAAAGTCGGTGGAGCGGAAGACGCCTTGTTCGTCCGGTTGTGCTTCGACGATGGCGTAAAGCGTATCGGGATTGGATGGTGCCAGAGCGAGACCGATCCGTCCCATGTCGTCCTTCGGCAAGGCCGATTGCACTTCCTTCCAGTTTTCACCGCCATCAGTTGTCCGGTGGATGCCCGAACCGGGTCCGCCATTGATTAGAACCCAGACATGACGACGACGCTGGTATGAAGAGGCAACGATCAGCTCGTGGTTGTCAGGATGGACGACGAATTCGTTGATCCCGGTATGCTCGTCGATCTCGAGGATACGATCCCAGGTCGTTCCACCATCGGTGGTCTTGTAGAGTCCGCGATCACCACCCTCCGACCATAGCGGACCTTGTGCTGCGACCAGAACAGTGTCGGCATCTTCCGGATGAATCCATATCTGACTGATATGACCGGAAGCCTTGAGACCCATATTGGTCCAGCTCGTGCCTCCATCGGTCGACTTGTAGACGCCATCGCCGAAAGCGACAGAGCGCTGGGCGTTGTTCTCTCCAGTGCCGACCCAGATCGTCTTCTTGTCGGTTGGTGCGATCTCTACCACGCCGATTGCGTAGGTGCCCTCCTTATCGAAGATCGGTTTCCAGGTTGTTCCGGCATTGGTCGTTAGCCAAAGACCGCCCGATGCGGTTGCGACGATGTAGTGGTGCGGTTCGTCATTAAAAAAGGCGAAATCTGAGATACGTCCAGAAGGATAGGCAGGGCCAATCAAACGCAGAGGCAGTGACGATAGCGCACTCTGCTCTTTCTTTTCGCCTTCCGAGTTCGCAAGTGCCGATGTGCCTAGAGAGGCGCCGAATATTAAAGCCAGGAGAGCCAGAAAGGCACTGGTTAAGTTTCGGTTCTTTTGCATGGCTCGCCCCGTCCGTCCGAATGTCGATTGCGGTCAGGCATTACCCACCACGCGCGAATTCGCAACCGTCATGCGTTTCATCTAGCAGTAGAAGAGGCTGCATTCCTCTACTAAGCATCTCAGAAAGCTTTGACTCACTTAGGAGCCTCCATGTTGCGCCATGCGTTCGTTGCCATTGTCGGTCTAACCCTTTGCCTGATCGGCGGACCGGCAAACGCCAAATCGGTTGAATTCTTCCAGGTCGACGGTGTGACCTACGAGGCAAATTTTCCTGCATTCGAAGACCACGCTGGCTACGAAATCGGCGAACGCCCTGTTCGCTATGGTGACATGGTGAGTTATCTGCGCGACCTCGCTCAGCGCTCTGACCGGATTAGCGTCGAGACGATTGGATATTCGCACGAGCGACGCCCAATCCTGACGTTCACAGTCACCAGTCCCGGCAATCACGCCAACCTTGAGAGTATCCGGCAAACGCATTTGTCGCGGCTCGATGGGCAGGCCGCGCCGGAGGCCGCTCCGATGGTGCTTTGGATCAATTTCGGCGTCCACGGCGCGGAAACATCCGGAATGGATGCCGTGATCCCGGTCCTCTATCATTTTGCGGCTGCGCAGGGAGCAGAAATCGAAGCTCAGTTGAACGACGCGGTGATGGTATTCACGGTCGCTTTCAATCCCGATGGGCACGCCCGCCGCATCGACCATGTCGAGACCTTCTGGTCCTATGGCGAGAACACCGACATCAACGACGCTGCGCACAAGTTATGGGTGGAGGCGCGCACCAACCACTACTGGTTCGACCTCAATCGTCAGTGGCTGCTGCTCACTCAGCCGGAAAGCCAAGCGTGGATCCGGCAATGGCACAAGTGGAAGCCGATGGTATCGGTCGACTACCATGAGATGGGATCAAACTCGCCCTACTACTTCCATCCCGGCGAGGAACTGCGCCGCAACCCATTGATCCCAGAGCGCGCGCGCACGCTTATCTACGAGATCGCCAAGCGCCATGCCGAATTCCTCGACAGCGAGGCGCGCCTCTACACGACAGAAGAAGGGTTCGATAACTTCTACATCGGCAAGGGTTCGACCTATCCGCAGATCAATGGAGCCTTGGGCATCCTGTTCGAAGCAGGGGCGGCGCGCGGTGGGTCCGTGCAGACCGAGCGCGGGTTGGTTGAAAATGCCGACAATGTCCGCACACATTTCCGCACGGCTTTGACATCGATTCAAGGTTCGCTCGATCTGCGAAACGAGATCACGGCCTACCAGCGCGACTTCTTCGCCGAGAACGCTCGGCAGGCCGGGCAAGGAGGAAGAACCGGCTGGGTGTTTACGGCGAAGGGCGATCCTGAGCGCGCCGCCCGCTTCGTCCGGCTCCTGAATATGCACGACATTAAGGTCAGTCGCTTGACCTCACCTGTAAGTGCAGGCGGACGCACGTTTGAAGCGGACACCAGCTATTTCGTGCCGACCAACCAAACCAATAACCGCATGATTCGGGGCATTTTCGAACGCTTCACTGAGTTCGAAGAGAACATCTTCTACGATGTGTCCGGTTGGACTCTCCCGCTAACCTATGACCTCGAATACGCTGAGGTGCGTGGCGGCGCGCCACGGTCGACCCCGGCCGATGGCGCCTTCCAATCTATGGCCGCGCCTGCTCGCGCTTCGTACGGCTATGTCTTCGATTGGTCGCACACTTACGCACCCAAGGCGCTCAACCGCATACTTTCGGAAGAGATCATGGCCCGTGCTGCCATGGAAGATACTGTGGTCTCGACAACTTCGGGGAATGTAGAGCTTGGTCGCGGCGCGATCTTCGTCCCGCTTGCTCGACAGGAAGAGCCGCGTGACAAGATTCACGCCATCATGGAAAGGATTGCCAGCGAGGATGGTGTCCCGGTCTTCGCTGCGACGTCAGGTCTTACGCCAGTGACAGGTCGCGATCTGGGAGCCTCGAACATCTTTCGCGTGCTCCAGAACCCCAAAGTCGTATTGGCGTACGAAGGCGGCTTGTCCCGGTATGACGTAGGCGAGGTGTGGTGGACACTCGATCATCAGCACCGAATGCCTGTCACTTTGGTGCACAAGGACGATCTCGTATCGCTCGACTGGGGCGAATACACACACCTTGTTCTGGTGGGTGGCGATTCAGCGCTGGACGAGAAGCTGACCAAAACCGTCAAGGGCTGGATTGAAGATGGTGGCACCTTGATCGCCACACGCGACGCAGCGCTTTGGGCGGAAGGCGCAATTCTGGGCAATGACGACAAAGGGGACGGCAAAGATGAGAAGCGGGACGTCAAGACCAAGGACGAAGCGGAAGATCCTGAAGACGTAGAGCCAAAGCGTCTGAACTTCGCAGACATGGGCGAGCGCGATGCCGAACACGTGATCGGTGGGGCTATCTTTGCAGCCGATCTGGACACCACCCACCCGCTTGGCTTCGGCTATGCTGATCGCGATCTGCCGGTCCATCGTAACACAAGCTTCACCTTGAAGCGCCCGGACGACAATCCCTATGCGGTTCCGGTTCAATATGCCGAAGAACCGCTCCTGACGGGATATGCGTCCGATCGCCGTTTGGAAGAGATTGCAGGAACTCCCTCTGTGGTCGCCCAACGCAAGAAGCGCGGTGCGGTCATACTCATGGCCGACAATCCTGTGTTCCGTGGCACTTATCCGGGCACCGAAAAGCTGCTGATGAACGCTATCTTCTTTTCCGGACTGATCGACCGACCTCGCGGGGATTATGGCGCAGGCGAGGAAGAGAATTGAGGCAGACATGGTGACTACGCGACGGGACCTCTTCAAGCTCACGGCGCTTGGCGCAGCGGCCGTTGGTTTCAATGGTGGCATTACCGCCGCATTCGCCCAATCGCCAAGCGCTGAAACAGGGGCGACCCTTCCTCCGCCTATCTCTAATGCCGAACGAGAAGTGCGCATTTCTCGCGCTCAGGCACTGATGGCGGAGCAGGGGATTGCGGGAATCGTGGTCGAGGCGGGAACGTCGATGCTCTACTTCTCCGGCCTTGCCTGGGGCCGTGGCAGCCGGCTGACGGCATTGGTCATTCCGGCGTCGGGTTCTCCAGTCATCGTTTCGCCAGCCTTCGAAGAGAGCAAGCTGCGCGAACTGATGATCATGGAAATGGAGGTGCGGACCTGGGAGGAGCATAAAAGCCCGTTCGGACTGATTGGCGGGGTGCTCGATGATCGCAACGTCGAAGGCGCGATCGGACTTGAGCGGACCACCAGGTTCTTTGTGACCGAGGGTTTGCGAAAAGACGTTCCCGCCCGCGACATCGTGTCCGCCTCGCCCATTGTCGGCGCGCTCAGGCAGATCAAGAGCCCTCGCGAGATCTCGCTGATGCAGGCCGCAAGCGATATCACGTTGGCCGCCTATCGAGACATATTCCCACGCGTACAAACCGGCATGACAGGCGCGGATGTCCGGGCGCTGATGACAGACGCAACCCGCGCTCGGGGCGGGCGGCCGGTCTTCACGCTCGCCTTAGTCGGCGAGGCGAGCGCCTACCCGCACGGCTCCAAGAAAGTGCATCAGGTGCAAGAGGGTGAGATCATCCTGATGGATTGTGGCTGTGATGTGCATGGCTACAAATCCGACATTTCCAGAACCTGGGTCCATGGCGAAGCCAATGCCGAGCAGCGGCGCGTATGGGACACGGCTCGCAAAGGCCAGGATATTGTGATGGAGATGGCGCAAGTTGGCTCGCCTATCGGCGCGATCGACGATGCGGTGCGCCGCTATTACGAAGCTGAAGGGTGGGGCCCGGACTATGCCACGCCGGGGCTTTCGCATCGCACCGGACACGGCATCGGCATGGATGTGCATGAAGACCAGTTCGTTGTGCGCGGCAATGAGACGCCCCTGGCCCCAGGAATGTGCTTTTCGAATGAGCCCGGAATTTACCTTCCCGGCAAATTTGGCGTGCGCACAGAGGATTGTGTCTACATGACTGGGGATGGGCCGCGACTGTTTAGCAGCCTATCGCCGTCGATCGACAATCCTATGGGGTAGAGTGGCTCTTGACGAAACCTGAGCCTTGCTCATTCCAAAGGAAAGTTACAGATGTCTGATCTGCAGCCACAAATTGATTGGATCGCGCGCCTAGTCCGCCATGACACCACGTCGCGCAATTCCAATCTTGGACTTATCGAAGATCTTGAGAGCTATCTGGCCGAACATGGCGTGACTTCCACGCGGGTCCCGAACGACGACGGCACCAAAGCCAACCTGTACTTCTCCGTTGGGCCAGCGGTGGAAGGCGGCGTTGTCCTTTCCGGTCACACGGACGTCGTACCGGTGGACGGCCAGCCGTGGGATACGGATCCGTGGTCCGTAGTCGAGAAGGACGGCAAGCTGTTCGGGCGCGGCACGGCCGACATGAAAAGCTTTTCGGCAATCGGGCTGTCCCTCTTGCCGGACATGCTCGCCGCCAACCTAAAACGCCCAATCCATTTCGCGTTGAGCTACGACGAAGAGATCGGTCTGCTGGGCGCACCAGCGATGATCGACCAGATCAAGGACGTCCTTCCGCGGCCTTCAGCCGTCATCGTCGGTGAGCCAACGGATATGCAAGTGGTCGATGGTCAAAAGGGCGTCGCTATGTTCCGCACGGAGATCACAGGCCATGAAGCCCATTCAAGCCAACCGCACCGTGGAGCGAGCGCAATCATGGCAGCTGGTCGGCTGATCGCGAAGATCACCGAGATGACAGAACGGCGGGAGCGTGATGCGCAGCAGGATTCGCCCTTCATGCCACCCTACACCACAATGTCCGTCGGCGTGATCGAAGGTGGCACGGCGACCAACATCCTTGCCCGAAGATGCAGCTTTTCATGGGACGTGAGAATTGTGCCGGGCGACGACGTGGCTGCAATCCGCGAGGAGTTCGATGCGGAGGCAAGAGCAGTCCTTGACGACATGCAAGCCATCGCTCCCGACTGCGAGATCACCACCAAAACTCTTGCCGATGGGCCACCATTAATGCCGCAGCCGGACAATCCAGCGGCTGAACTCGCGCACAAGCTGACGGGGGCGAACGGACGCAGCTCGGTCTCTTACGCCGCCGAAGCGGGCCAGTTTCAGCAAGCGGGATTTCCGACCGTGATCTGTGGCCCCGGCTCAATCGATCAGGCGCATCAGCCCAACGAGTTCATCACGATCAATCAGGTCGCCGAAGGCAAGCGCTTCATGCGCAACCTGATACGCCATTTGAGCAGCTAGGCCCGTATCTCGGTGAAGGATCGCCGATGGTCAGCCGCTTGGCTGCGCGTGGCCAGGCTCACAACGATCAGAACCGGTACGTGAACCAGAAGTCCAAGCATGCCCTCATGTAGATCGAAGGGACGCAGATCATTCCCGAAGTAGCCGGATAGGAAGAAGAAAGCGGCGGTCATCGAGCCTGCGATGAACCCGGCGACAACCCCGGCCGTGGTAGCGCGCTGCCAGTATAGCGCGGCAACGATAGGAGGTGCCAACTGGCAGATGATGCCATAGGCGGTGAGCAGCAAGACGACGAGCGACACGCCCTCGGTCACTGCAAAGACAAAGGCAATGGCGCCGACGAGCAAGACGAAGCCCTGGATCAATCGCCGCCGGGATTGGTCGGACAGTGCCCTGAAAGGACGGATGCCGTCTTCAACCGTTACCGAAGCCGCCGCGTGCATCAACGAGTCTCCGGTCGACATGGAGGCCGAGAGCGCTCCAGCGCAGAACAGCCCAACCACGATTGCTGGCAGTTCGGCGTTGAGGATCATGAACGGAAGGATGAAGTCGGAGGACGGCGGGCTCTCTGGGTAAAGCACGCCGGCAAAGCCGATCAGAAAGACCGGGATCAGGAACAACTGGAAAGTCGGGAATAGGACCACTGTTTGGCGCAGCGTGTTGTCCGACCGGGCTGTGAATGCCTTCATGAACAGATGCGGCCACATCATCAGTCCGACTGCTGAAACGATTATTGCGCTGGAATAGCCACCCCAAGACCAGGGTTCGCCCGTAGCAGTCAGCCCTGGTAGCGATAGCAGTTCCGGGCGCTCGGCAAGGATGCGCGTGAACATCTCACCAACCCCGCCATAAAGCGAAATCGGGAGATAGAGCCCCAGCGACCAGGCGATCGTGAGCATGAAAATGCCCTGGAATGTGTTGGTCCAGCCAACCGCCGAAACTCCGGAGAAGAGGACATAGATTATGACAATGCCATAGGCGACTGCTGCTCCCATCCACAACGGTACATGGCCCTCCGTCACGGCTTCAATCACAATGCCCGCACCGCGCATCTGCAGTGTGATGTAGGGGATGAACGCCAGCACAGTGAGGATCGCAATCATCAGCGACAGTGCGCGCGAAGGAAAGCGGCCGCAGATTAGCTGCGCCTGCGTCACGTAGCCATGGCGGCGGCCCAGCGCTGCCGCCTTCGGCCCGATGAAGAAGTAGGGCACAATCCCCAGCACCCCATAGCAAAGGATGTAGAAGGCCGCCGCCCCACGGCTGTAGGCCCACCCAGGACCTCCGAGAAAAGCGAACGCCGAGAAGACTGAAGCGCCCAGGACAAAATACATGACCAGCAGGCCGAAATCGCGATCACCGGCAACATATCCTTGGACACTTTTTGAGGCACGCCTGCCGGAAAACAGCCCGATCAGCAAAGTCACACCAAGATATAGCGCAATGATCAGCGCGATGATTTGCCAGCGTTCCAAGCTCTAGTCCCCCGACCGCTGCTCACTGGTGTAGAGAGCGGCGAGCAGAACGAGGGCGATCACGATCAGAAGCGCAATGAAAAAGAGGTTGAATGGCAATCCGAAAACCAAGGGGCGAACCGCGTTGAACAAACTTGCGCCGGGCCAGGTTGTGGCGAGCATAAACAACAGCAAATAGGTGGCCATGATCCACCTGACAGTCCGTACACTCAACATGCATTCCCCTGTTTCAAGATCGTCGACTATCAGACCAGACCTTGCGCCACTCAAGACATTTCGCTCGCCAGTTTCAACGCAGCGATAGAAAATCTGGAGGCTAGAGCGCAATGTCCGCTTTCACCCCCAAAGACTGACACTTGCCGCTTCGTTTGTAGTTCCAATTTCCGCCGTACCACTCCGCCCACTTCACATAAACGGCGATATTATTCTTGGGGCCGGTGGGAGCTCCAATTGACCCTATGGTCCCTTATAGATCGGAAATTTCGATTGCTTGGGACTACTGGGCTCCACAAGTCGCAAGACGTAGCTCTACGGGCTATGAGCCTTGTACTTGCGCCTCAGGGAGCCTAGCGGCCGGTCAGGCCGTGTCGCGGCTTTCACCGCAGTCCGAAACCCCATCGAGCCTTTCCAACTCTTCCAAGATCCATGGCGTAACGTCTCGATGTGCGCTTTTCCCGATAAAGAGGTCCATGTGCCCGTAATCCGGAACAATGCGCTGGCTGTAGAGGTCACTACCGTTCTGATCTGCAAGCCAAACGCGCGTGCGTTGACCGCTTTCAGGGTAGAAGATCTGATTGGTTGCCCCTGAAAGGAAGCTGATCGGGAGCGCGAGCCTTTTCGCAGCTTCTGCATCGGTATAGATGGACTTGCCATCCACATCGACGGCTAGGCCCTTATGCATGATGTCGCCCAGATGCTTGAAGGGTGTCAGAGAGACACGGCTGAACATCTGACCAAGCGCGACGTGAGTATCGTGACCCAATTGACGATGATCCCAGCTCGGCCCGAAAACACCAAACACGCGGCGGCAGGTGGGATTTTTGCAGGCTTGTCCTTCGGGAACTGGGATTTGATAAGCGATCGCATCAATTTCGTAATCGGCTTCGGTACCTTGGCTTACAAAATCAAAATGCCCATCCAGTAAGGAAAGCTCACCGAGCATTCCTGCAATTCCGAGATCCGCTTTCATGTAATTAAGCCAATCGGTCACCGGGTGGAGGGTGAGCTGTGAACTGATCAGCGATCGGACGTGCGTAATCCATCCCGCACCGATACCCATCAGCAAGCTCATAGAACCGACGCAATGTGCCAAAGCCTGGACGCTTTCTGCACCCGTGATGCTGCGGATCTTTGAGACTGCCGCAGGCCAGTCGTAGCGCGCGATATCATCTATGTTGAATTCTGGTGGATGCTCGGTGTCATTTCCCGCATCCGCGCTGGCGCGATAGTCGAAAAGCCAGACATCATAGCCTTGCGCAACGAGGCTTTCTGCGAGGTTCTCTTCGACGGTCGGTGTTGCGAAGCTGGATGCGCGGACAGAGAATCCTGGTGCCAGAATGATAGGCCCGCGTGATCCGCCACGATAGCGTGTGAGTCCGATATTCACGCCATCTTCAGTTGGCACAACATGCCGTTCGGCAAGCGGAAGTCGGAGACTGCGCAGAGAGAGTTCTGCTGCATCCTTGGCGGCGAAGTCGTTGAGCGTTGCGAGCATCCCGCCATAGCCCCGGAACACTGTCATCGCGAAGAAGCCTGCATATTTGGCGACGAAATAGGTCTCGACTGCCTTGCGGGCTTTCGGGATGAGGTTGATGATGTGACCGACCAATGTGTCCGTGTCGTGCACTGTAATGGTCGTCAGCTGGTGTATGAACTCATCAATTCCGAGTTTTAGCACACCGCGTCCGATCAGATCTCCCGACGCGTCCTCGCCATGGCGAATTGTGACGAACAATGTAGTTAGATCGGTCCACGGATCAGACTGGTTCTTCCCCTGGCCACGCTGTTCCAGTGTCTTGAACCCATGAAAATGGATCGGGCCATCCGGGCCTTCGAGGACCATATCATAGAGCATCTGCCAGCTTTCTGCCCTATCAGGATTGGCAACCAGGAGTCGGAACGTACCCTCGCGAACCGGTAGCGGCTCAGGCGCTATGGCTGTGATCAGCACATCGCCGGTGATGCGCGAACGATGGTCGGGCTCGTCGATCATCCGGTGAAGGTTTGCGGTCGTTACGGTCAGTTTGAAGCTGCACTCGCTGTTTTCCGATTGGCCCCAGGCGGCGCCATTGACGTAGTCATCGCGGATGCGTTCGACATGCCCACAAGGGCGGTGATGACAGCCCGTTGCGCTAATATGTCCCGCCATCGTTTCCGTGAAAGCAAGCCCGGGACTCATGGCTTCTGGGTGCTCTTTTACCAGGCTGCGGATGGCGGCCTTGCCCTCATTGATTGCGCCGCTTTCAAAGTGCCTGGCTGCCGCAGTGACAGCTTTCGCCACCGGACCGATGGCATGTCCTCCTACCCATTTCGCGATGGAGAGCTTGAGGTGTTCCTCATGCGGAACCTCGTTTGCGGCCTCTATCGAGTTTTCTTCTTCCGGCGTTTCGGGAGGCAAAGGAGGCTCGTCTCCTAGGCTATAATCGATGGTCCAGCCCTCCCGCTTTGCCATCTTTTCAATCGCCCGTTCCGCTACGGCGGTAATCGTGAGCAATGGATTGACACCTACAGCACCA
>JBCBHD010000055.1:0-13250 GCA_038526115.1 Pseudomonadota bacterium
CGATGCGGGATTGGTTCGAAATGTCCTTGCCTGAAATCGACAGTCTGGTTGCGAGTGCAGTAGAATTTGGCGCGCTGGGTGCACGCCTAACGGGTGGCGGCTTTGGAGGGTGCATCGTCGCCTGCCTCGAAACCGGTCAGCGAGAGGCTTGGCTCACCAAACTGATCAAGCGGCATCCAGACGCACGTTTCATTGACAGTGTGAGCGCTTAAACGCCGCCGATAACGGCCGCGAGTGCAAGGTAATAGCTCATCGCCCAATTGACCGGTGGCATCACGATCTGCTCGATCCAACCCGTCCCGAACGCCCAACTGCCTGCGATAATCGCGATCAGCAGAAACATCCCGACCTGCTGAAGCCGTTCCCACTTCGCAGCCAGGCTGCGCGGAAGCAGTCCGCCAACAATATGCGACCCGTCAAAAGGCGGGATTGGCAACAAGTTGAACAATCCAAGGAAGATGTTCAGCAAAATGAACATGAACATCGCTGTCTGGAACAGGTTCTCTTCGCCCGGCGCTGGCAAGCCGAACTGCGCTGTTGAGATCCCAAGTATGATGGCACCAACACCGGCTAAAACGAAGTTGATCCCCGGTCCTGCAGCAGCCACCGCCATCATGCCGTAGCGAGGATTGTCCAGCCGCCACTTGTTCACGGGCACCGGCTTGGCCCAGCCAAATGCGGGTCCGCCCAACAGCAGCAAAGCGCCTGGAACAAGCAGCGTCCCGATCGGATCAACATGAGCGATTGGATTAAGCGTCAACCGCCCGCGTTCGCTCGCCGTGTTGTCCCCCAACATTTTGGCGGCATAACCGTGCGCGACCTCATGGAACACGATGGCGATTACGAGGCACGGTATCAGAATGATAGCAAGGGTTACGGTATCAAGCATGGGACTCAAATAGGTAGGTCGGCAAGCGTGCGCCAGAGCGGAACCGACCTACGCCTTCAGCGCCTCGCTGAAATGCTTGCGGCACAGAGCGAGATAGCGATCATTTCCGCCAATTTCGGTTTGCTCCCCCTGCTTAATCGAACGGCCTTCCGCATCGACACGCAGATTCATGCTGGCCTTGCGACCGCAATGGCACACCGCCTTCAGTTCCACGAGCGTATCCGCAATGCCAAGCAGCGCTGCGGAACCGGGGAATAACTCCCCCTGAAAGTCAGTACGAATGCCATAACAAAGCACCGGAATTCCTGCCTCATCGGCCAACTGTGCCAGCTGCCAGACTTGCTCTTTCGTCAGGAATTGCGCTTCATCAACCAACACGCAATCAAGCGGTGCTGTATTGTGAGCTGCGTAAATCTCTCGCCAGAGGTCAGTGGTCGGCGAATAGAGATGCGCGCCAGCCTCCAGCCCGATGCGGCTGCGCACCATCCCTTCCGAACGCGTATCGAGTTCAGCCGTCCACAGCATCGTGCGCATACCGCGTTCACGATAGTTGAAATCGGCCTGAAGCATGGTTGTCGATTTCCCGGCATTCATGCTGGCATAGTAGAAATAGAGCTTCGCCATGAAAGCAGCCTAATCACGCGGCGCACGCGATGCCAATCCTGTGCGATTATCACTGTCCACAGCATGCGTTAATCGGGAAGACAGGCGTGCCCGGCGATGCTAGCTCTTTTGCTACGCAACTCTTTGACTTCGGGGATATCACGACATGGCAAGCGCAGCGCCCACACCGGACGCAAACGCCGCACAAGGCGGCATTCTGGGTTGGATCGAACGCAGCGGCAACAAACTGCCTGATCCGGTTTTCCTGTTCTTCTATCTGATCCTTGCGCTGGTCATCATCTCTCATTTGCTTGCGATGGTTGGCGCATCAGCTCTGCACCCAACCAGCATCGATGAAGCCACTGGATCAGCTGAGGTCATCCAAGCGGTCAGCCTCCTGTCGGCAGAGAATATCCAAAAGCTCTGGGTCGAAATGCCCAAGACCTTCACGCACTTCCATCCACTAGGATATGTCCTAGTCGTGATGCTGGGCGCGGGTGTGGCCGAACGGTCAGGCTTCTTCGCTGCTGGAATGTCCAGCGCGGTCAAGAGCGCGCCAACCGTCTTGCTGACCCCCGTCGTCGCTCTGGTGGCGATGATCGGCAACCACGCGGCAGATGCAGGCTATGTTGTTCTGATTCCTCTGGCTGGCATTCTATTTGCAGCTGCCGGCCGCCATCCTTTGGCAGGAATTGCTGCGGCATTTGCCGGCGTATCAGGCGGGTTTTCTGCCAACATTTCACCCGGCCAATTGGACGCCCTGTTGTTCGGCATTACCGAAGAGGCGGTCGGTGCCAGCGCTCTTGATCCATCATGGACGGCCAACCTCGCCGGAAACTGGTACTTCATCAGCGCAATGACGGTGCTGTATCTTCCGATCATCTGGTATGTCACGGATCGCATCATCGAACCGCGCCTAGGCAAATGGACTGGCGGTGCTTCTGCTGGTGTATCGGCCGATCAAGACAATTCCAATCCGGCCACCGGGGATGAAACAAACGCTTCGAAAGGACTGCGCCATGCGGGCCTGGCGGCGCTGTTCGTCGTCGGACTTTGGGCATTTATGGTCTTCGGCCCGGGTACGCCTCTCATCAATGAAGCGGCATGTGACGGAATTCCGGCTGCGGATTGTTCGATCCACAGCGAATTGCGGCCTTTCTATCAGTCTCTGGTTGCAGCGTTCTTCATCCTGTTTCTGCTAACCGGCTGGGCCTATGGCCGCGCCGCCGGAACGATCAAAGATCACCGCGATCTGGTCAACATGATGGCCGAAAGCATGAAGGACATGGGCTACTACCTTGTGCTGGCTTTCGCTGCTGCGCACTTCGTCGCGATGTTCAGCTGGTCAAACTTGGGGCTTATTTCGGCAGTTCACGGGGCCGACGCTATTGAATCGACCGGGCTTCCTTTGCCACTGGTTCTTGGCCTGATGGTTCTGTTTTCTGGCCTGCTGAACCTGTTCGTCGGCTCGGCCAGCGCCAAGTGGGCTCTCCTTGCGCCAATCCTAGTCCCGATGCTGATGCTGCTTGGCATTAGCCCGGAGGGCGCGACCGCGGCTTATCGCGTTGGAGACAGTGCAACGAATATCATCACCCCGCTGATGGTGTATTTCCCTCTGATCCTCGTTTTCGCAAAGCGGTGGCAGCCCAGCTTCGGGCTCGGCAGCCTCACTGCAATGATGTTGCCTTATTCGATTTGGCTGCTGATTTCGGGGACAGTTCTGATCGTGGCGTGGTTCTATCTCGGTATTCCATTGGGGCCAGACGCGCCGGTTGCCTATTCATTGCCAGACGCCGTCACCGCTCCTGCAAATTGAACCATTCGGCGGCTTCTCGCGATTGGCAGATGAAACCAATCGTACATCGCAGACGTAAGTGTCTGTGAAGGAGCCGCCGAGATGAACCTACTGAACCGCCTACTCCTGCTCCCTTTGCTGGCGCTCCTGTCGCTCGCAAATTCGGCTGCCCCGCTCACATACACACTCGATGCAAACGCAAGCAACGTATCGGCAAAGGTTCCTTTCTTCGGGCTTTCCAGCAAGACTGCGAAGTTCCCCAAGATGAGCGGATCGGTGCGGATCGTACCAGGCCAGCCAGAACGCGCGCTGATCGATGTGACTTTCGATGCCACTGCTCTGGAAGCGCCAGACAAGGTCACTCTGCAAAGGCTCAGGGGAGAGAAGTTCTTCTGGGTCGAGAAATATCCGAGCGTGCGGTTTGTCGGCAGTTCGCTGAAAATGAAGTCAGCTACCAAAGGCACTGTCGCTGGCAAATTGACCGCTCGCGGTGTGACTCAGTCGCAAGTGCTTGAAGTGACCTTTGACACCGATCCGCTCAAGGCTCCTCGCGGAAAGCCCATCAGCTTCACCGGCACCACCAAGATTGATCGCCGCAAATACGGTATGAAGAGTTATCAGCTGATCGTCGGCAACAAAGTCGATATCAAACTGCGCGCCCGGATGCTGCCGCGCTAACCTTCAAAGTCAAAACCGTTGCCGATTGACCCGAGTACTGGACGATTGCCCTTCTGAACGTCTCTCCAGCGCCAATGGGTTTCATCGTCAGAGATATTGCCTTTGGCATCCTTTCGTCTGCCCGTGAGGTAATTCACGCTCACCATCTCGATCTCGCCACTGCCACGGTGAACATGGCTTGATTCAAACCCGATCAGCGCCATCGCATCGCCATTCCAACGAAACTGGAAACGGCGATTAAACGCCGTCCAGCTGCCAGCATTGGCAAAGAACGCCAGATCGAGATGAAGAGAGCCATTGTGGATCCGCAGGTCCTCGAACGGATCACTGATCGTCGGCGCATTATGATCGGGAATAATTGCCGCGTCACGTACGACCAGCTTGTACTGACCAGGATTGGATTGCAGCGCGACTAAAACCATGCGCGGATTGGAATCATAGCGATCCATTCCCAGCCCATCAGGGTTCTCGATGACGAGGTCTGGATCATTCTTCTGAATGATCAGAACCGAGTCCACGCGCCCATCTCCGTCCAGATCGCCCTCAGCCTTGTCGAAAAGCTTCCAGCCAAAGGGCACGAAATCGATATCTCGCCAGTGGATGTCGCCAATGGCCGGTTCGACAGGTGGCATTGCACGCGACTGCTCGGCACCCTGAACAGCGATCATCGCCAAGACAGCACCAAGCATCACGTCTCTTCGTCGCCAGCGTCAGATTCCAGATCCCGCGCCACTTTGGGGTCACGCAGCAATTGTTCGATACGGTCAGCTTCCGCAAAGCTCTCATCCTTCCGGAACTTGAGCTTCGGTGCGAATTTCAGGCCCAGACGCTTTGCAACTTCTCGCTGAAGGAAAGCGGTGTTCTGCCGCAGAGCGGTCACCACATCGTCTTCTCCGGCACCAAGCAGCGGTTTCACATAAGCGGTGGCATTGCGCAGATCAGGTGTCATCCGCACTTCGGTGACGGCAATATTCGATGCGCTCACCACATCATCATGCACTTCCTGACGGGCGAGCAGTTCGGACAGGATATGCCGCACCCGCTCGCCCACTTTAAGGACGCGGACTGAGTGCTGTTCAGCCGTAAAAGGATCGCGTTTTGCCATCAGATCCTCATAATCCCATCAGTCCATCTTCGACAGGATATTCTTGAGCGAGTTCATATTGCGTGCCGTGCCTTTGACTTTGAGCCTACGTTCCAGAAACTTGCTCGATAAATCAGACACTCCGACGCCGTGGACGTAATCGAGATGGAGAACGCGATCACCCAAAGCGAGCCGCTCACTACCCTTACTCGCGTGTTCGGCGATCAGCGCATCCACCGCCGACTTTTCAGGCTGTTGGCTCAAAAAGATCGAATGGACCATCTTGTCCGATCCATGTTGCGGGCCAGTGCCATGAAACGGGTTCTCATCGATCGCCGCCTGAACCTCTTGCTTGGTACGGACCATCACGCAGCTGTTGAAGCCGAAACGGTCGGCGAGCACACGTTCAAGTGCGGTTTCGATGAAAAGCGGGTCGCGATCATCGGTAAGAATCAGATTTCCACTCGCAGCCACAGTCACAAGATCTTTGAAGCCTTCGTCGGCAAAGGCCGCCTTCAGATCGACCATCTTCACGCGGTTGCCACCAATATTGATGCTGCCTAGCAGCGCGAGCAAGCGCGCCACTAGTTGGAATCCATGTCAGCTATGGTCGGGCGCGGAGTCGGAATGTTGGTAGACGTCGCACGGGCCAGCACTTCGCCGTCGTCACTCAGCAGCTCGCCCTCGAGGTAAATCACACGCCGCCCGGCCTTCACCACTCGTCCCTTACCTATGATCGCCCCTTCGCGCACGGGCTTCAGCAGCGACATGGACAGCTCAAGGGTTAGCGGTGCAAGCTCACCATCGGTCGAAAGAACGTGGGCGTATCCCATCACATCGTCGAGGTAACCCGCAACGAGCCCGCCCTGCACGCCGCCGCGTGCCGTAATCACGTCACGCTTAACAGTGAACCGCATGGTTGCGGTGAGTGTCTCTGGATCCCAGGATTGGAATTCCGAGCCAAGCAATTCTGTATGTGGCGACACCATGGAAGCGAGGAAAATGTTGTCTTTCATTCCTCCGCTCCTGGTACTGGCGTAGGCAACGCGGTCGAACGCGCCCGGGCGAGCAGCTTCCCAGCCTCATCGTAGAGCTCGCCTTCCAGGAAAGCGACGCGGTTGCCAGCGCGCACCACCCGCCCTTTGGCTATGATGGGCGCGAGCGGCACCATCCGCATGAATGAGAGGCTCATATCGAGATTTAGCGGCAGGCGTTGTTCGTCTGTGACAGCCAGCAAGGCACCCCCCATCACCTCATCAAGGAACCCCGCGATCAACCCGCCTTGCACGGCGCCACGCGGCGACGCGAAACTGGCTGGTGGATTGAAGCGCGTGGTCAGTTCGCCTTTCTCTTTGTCAAAAGAAACGAACTCGCTGCCCATCAATTCGGCAGAGGGTGAGCGTTGTTCTTCGTAGATCTTTGTCAAAGCACCCACCCCCTTCTACTTCCGCGACCGGAAGGGAAGCTAAGTCATGTAACCTCGATAGTCCGCTCGCGCTCTTCGACTTCAAACACCTCAAGGCTGTCGCCCGGCTGGATATCGTTCGTGTCTTCCAGAACCACACCGCATTCGAGACCCGAACGGACCTCGTCCACGTCATCCTTAAAGCGCCGTAGCGATGCGATGGTGGTCGCCGACACGATGACATCTTCGCGGGTGAGACGTGCGAACAGACCTTTGCGAATGACGCCTTCGGTAACGAGCAGACCGGCTGCCTTGTCCTTCTTGCCAGACTTGAAGACTTCCTTGACCTCGGCACGGCCAACGACGGTTTCGATCCGCTCCGGACCAAGCTCGCCGGCCATTTCTTTCGCGATCTCTTCGGTCAGATGATAGATCACATCGTAATACATCATCCGAACACCATCGCGCTTCACCAGCTCGCGTGCTTTCGCATTTGGGCGAACGTTGAAGCCGATGATCGGCGCGTTCGAGGCTGCAGCCAGCGTTACATCGCTTTCAGTAATCGCACCCACGCCAGCGTGAAGAACGCGGACCTTAATGAGATCGTTTGAAAGGTTGTGAAGCGCGGTGTTGATCGCCTCAACCGAACCTTGCACATCGGCCTTCACCAGAACCGGGAATTCGATCAGGTCGCTGGCGAGGTTGTTGAACATCGTATCGAAGCTGGTCGGCGCGAGAGCAGTGCGCTTCTCGGTCGCCTTTTCCTGACGATATTCGGCAACTTCACGTGCACGCTGCTCATTCTCGACTACAGTCAGCTGATCCCCGGCGGAAGGAACACCGCCCAGACCCAGCACTTCGACCGGCATGGACGGTCCCGCTTCCTTGATCTGCTTGCCTTGATCGTTGACGATTGCGCGCACACGGCCGCTCTCGGTGCCAACAACAAAGGTGTCGCCACGCTTCAGCGTTCCGCGAGTGATCAACACAGTCGCGACCGGGCCGCGGCCTTTGTCGAGCTGTGCTTCGATGACGGTTGCATCAGCGTCTCGATCTGGGCGTGCCTTCAACTCAAGCAATTCGGCCTGCAGCGTGATTGCTTCGATCAGCTCATCAAGCCCCGTTTTCTTCGTGGCTGAGATCTCGACATCCTGCACTTCGCCAGAGAGCTTTTCGACGATCACTTCATGTTCAAGCAGGCGGTTGCGAATGTTGTCCGGATTGGCTTCCGGTTTGTCCATCTTGTTGATTGCGACAATCATCGGAACACCGGCTGCCTTGGTGTGATTGATGGCTTCAATCGTCTGCGGCATGATGCCGTCATCAGCTGCCACAACCAGTACCACGATATCCGTCACATGCGCGCCGCGTTGGCGCATCTCTGTGAAAGCCGCGTGGCCCGGAGTGTCGAGGAACGTGATCTTCTGCTTGTTCTTCGTCGTGATCTGATAGCTGCCGATATGCTGAGTGATCCCACCAGCTTCACCTTTGGTCACATCAGTGCCGCGAAGGGCATCAAGCAGCGATGTTTTACCGTGATCGACATGTCCCATGATCGTCACAACCGGCGGACGTTCCTTCAGCGTCTCTTCCGGATCGACATCCTCCTCAGTCGAAATATCGACATCGGCTTCGGATACACGTTGAATATTGTGGCCGAATTGTTCGACCAACAGCTCTGCGGTGTCTGCGTCGATCGTCTGGTTGACTGTCACCATCATGTCGAGGTTGAACAGTTCTTTCACCAGATCGGCGCCCTTTTCGCCCATACGCTTGGCCAGTTCGCCAACGGTGATGGCTTCAGGAACGATGACGTCACGGATCTGCTTTTCACGCGGCTTCGATGAGCCACCGCCTTGCATGCGGCGCTCTTTCTCACGTGCACGCTTGAGCGCGGCGAGCGACCGTGCCCGACGCCCCTCGTCTTCGTTGAGCGCTTTGGTAACAGTGAGCTTGCCTGAGCGTCGCTTGTCCTTGCCGCCGCCAGATGGAGCAGCGCGCTTTTCTTCTTTTTTCTTTTTCTCTGGGCGCTTTGTCTCAGGACGAGCAACAGGTGTGAACTTCCGGGCTGCAGGCGCAGGCGTTGCATCTTCCTTGGCAGCCGAGTCGGCTTCAGTTTCAGCCTCGGCGGCTTCAACTTCTGCGGCCGCTTTGGCGGCTTCCTCTGCCTGCTTCTTGGCTTCTTCTTCAGCCTGCTTTTCCTGAGCGCGGTTCTCTTCCTGACGCTTCTTTTCGTCTTCGGCTTCCTGCTTGGCCTTTTCCTCGTCACGCTTGCGCGCTTCTTCAGCCAAACGCAGGCGCTGCTCTTCTGCCTCACGCTCAAGGCGTTTTACACGCTCTTGCGGAGTCTCCGCAGGAGGCGCTGGCTTCTTGGCCTTCGGAGCGGGCGCAGGCGCGGGTGCCGGTGCCGGTTCTGGCGCAGGAGCAGGCGCTGCCTCAGGCGCAGGTGTTTCGCCCGGCTTCAAGAGCTTGCGGCGGCGCTTTACCTCTACCGCAACCTTGTTGGTGCGGCCGTGGCTAAAGGTCTGCTTGACCTCGCCCGGCTGAGCGCCCTTCAAAGTCAGCGGCTTACGGGTGCGTTTTTCTTTTTCGTCGCTCATTCTAGCTCGTTAGTCCTTCAGTATTCATCATGTCGTCACCCGTCGTCGCACGGAAGTCACCCGCTTCGGGTTGGACAGGTTTGCCGGAATCAGTTCCGACAAAATTCGAAAGGCGGCTGATCGCCTGATCCACTCGTTTGGCGGCCCTTAGGTCACCAGCATGGCCCGAAATGCCCAAGTGAACGACATTTTCGCGGCCCAATGCCACAGACAGAGCCGCACGGTCCAGTGGTAAGACTGTTCCGCGCTCCCCTGACCCTTCGACTTCGCGTCCAACACGCCAAGCCTGATCCAGTCGTTTGCGCCCATCTTCGCTGCTGTCGCTGGCATGCAACAACATAGAAATCCGACCGGTGCGCGCCTGTTCTTCAATCCGGCTGGAGCCGAGCACAATATTGCCCGCACGATGTTCAAGACCCAGACGATTCAGCGTGTGCCGAACAAGCGCTGCATGCACCTGATCAGGCAATTTGTCCGAGTAGGAAAGCGAAACCCCTTCTGGTCCGCCCTTGAATGCTCGCGCCAACGCCCCTTTCAACTGGCCATTGCCCATCGCGCCTTCAAGCGCACCACGATCGGGCGCAATCCATGCGCCGCGTCCGGGTGCCTTGGCAGCCGGATCGGGCAACACCTCTCCCGCCGGCGAAATCGCCAGCCGCACAAGCGCCTCGCGCGGATGGGCTTCTCCTGAGAGAATGCAGCGCCTCTCGCTCCCGGAAGCCTTATCAGCTTTGCGGGATTGGGGCGCGTTCGCGATGTCGGGCGTCAGGCGCTCATTGGGTGGAGTCCGCATCAGCGGCCTCCTGCGTGTCGGTCGTCTCGGCGGGCGCCGGAGCTTCCTCTTCGTCTTCAAACCAGTGCGCGCGAGCGGCCATGATGATTTCATTGCCCTGCTCTTCGCTCAGGCCATAATCACCAAGCACGCCGCCCTTGTCCTGCTCGCGCTGAGGCGCACGGCGCATCGGAGGCCCGTCGGCCGCATTACTGTTTCGGCGACGCGGAGCCTCACGGCGCTTGGCAATAAGCTCATCGGTGGCCAAGTCGGCGAGGTCATCAAGTGTCTTGATGCCTGCTTTACCCAGAGTGACCAGCATTGCTTCGCTCAAATGCGGCATTGTTGCAAGATCGTCTTCAACACCAAGCTCACGGCGTGCGGTGCGATGAGTCTCTTCCTGACGCTCCAGCGCTTCGATTGCACGGCTTTGAAGTTCTTCGGCAAGTTCTTCGTCGAAGCCTTCAATCGCCGCGAGCTCGGACTTGTCGACATATGCGACTTCTTCGAGCATCGCGAACCCTTCAGCCACAAGCAGCTGCGATAGCGTTTCGTCGACGTCCAGTTCTTCCTCGAACATTTTCGAACGAATGGCGAATTCTTTGGAGCGCTTCTCCGACGCTTCTTCCTCGGTCATGATATCGATCTGGTGGCCGGTAAGCTGGCTCGCGAGCCGGACGTTCTGACCACGACGACCGATTGCAAGGCTCAATTGATCGTCGGGAACAACGACTTCAATGCGCCCTTCTTCTTCATCCAGAACCACGCGAGCAACCGTCGCAGGCTGAAGTGCGTTCACCACAAAGGTGGCTGTGTCTTCCGACCATGGAATGATGTCGATCTTTTCGCCCTGAAGCTCCTGCACCACGGCTTGAACACGGCTACCCTTCATACCGACGCAGGCACCGACCGGATCGATCGAACTGTCGTGGCTGATGACGCCGATCTTGGCACGCGAACCCGGATCGCGAGCTGCCGCCTTAATCTCGATGATGCCGTCATAGATTTCAGGAACTTCCTGAGCGAACAGCTTGCGCATGAAGTCAGGCGCAGCACGGCTGAGAAAGATCTGTGGACCGCGGTTGTTGCGTTCAACCTTGGTGATGAGCGCGCGAAGACGCTCACCGACACGGGCTGCTTCGCGAGGGATCTGTTGGTCACGGCGAACCACGCCTTCAGCACGGCCAAGATTGACAATCACATGTCCGAACTCGACCGACTTGATCACGCCAGTAATGATCTCGCCTGCGCGATCCTTGAACTCTTCAAACTGACGTTCGCGTTCTGCATCGCGAACCTTCTGGAAAATCACCTGCTTGGCTGATTGCGCATCGATCCGTCCGAGATCAACCGGCGGCAGCGGATCTACAATAAAGTCCCCTAGCGAAGCGCCATCCTGCAGCTTCTGCGCGGCTTTCAAATCCACCTGCTTGAAGTAGTCCTCAACCTCTTCAACTACTTCAACAACCCGCCATAGAGTCAGATCACCGGTCTGCGGGTCCAACTTGGCGCGAATGTCGTTTTCCGCACCATAGCGGTTGCGGGCACTTTTCTGGATCGCTTCTTCCATTGCTTCAATCACGATCGCTTCATCGATCATCTTTTCCGACGCAACGGATTTTGCAATTGCGAGGAGTTCTGCCTTGTTGGCGGAAATGGCACTGGCCATCAGTCGTCTGCCTTTTCTTGAGTGTCTTCGAGTAATTCTTCTGCGCCGCTCGTATCAAGCGGCTTGGTTGCGGCAATCAGCGCATCGGTTAGGATCAGCTTGGCCGAATGGACCTGATCGCGCGGCAACGTGGCTTCGCCCGATTTGGCATCGGTAATAGCAATCATACCGCCTTCGATTCCGCCGAGCTTGCCTTTGTATGTGCGCTGGCCCTCAAATCCCTTGGTCATGACGATCCGTGCTTCATGCCCGGCCCAATCAGTGAAATCCTTTTCCCGAGTGAGCGGTCGGTCGATACCGGGCGAGGACACTTCGAGGTGATACGCCCCATCAACCAAAATCTCTCCGGCTTCTTCGCGGTCATCCATCATGTCGGAAACCCGGCGCGAAAGCTCGGCGCATTGCTCGATCACCAACTGACCGGTAGCCGGATCCTCAGCCATGATCTGAAGCGCTTCGCCGCCGTCACCAGCTTCAGATGGCATCATTTTTACGCGCACGAGATCAAAACCGAGAGCTTTTGCTTCGGGTTCGATTAACTCGCTAAGGCGCACCAAATCGGCCATTCTGCTCCGTGAATAGCAATGCAAAATGACAAAGCCGCTTCGTGCCGGCCCCTCTCGGCGCCAGCCCCTTCAGTGTCGCGACAATGTCGGGATGAGGTGCAGTTAGGCTTCCCGCTACAATAAGGCAAGAGCCATGCGAAAGTTTAATGCGCGCATGGTGGGCTGAGCGCGATACCGCTTATGCCCCGCCCATTATCCATTCACGGGCGGTTTGGCGGAAAGCCTGACGTTCAATCTCGTCATAATCTTCTGAGACAGCTCGCACAGCAAGCACCTGATCGTGCGTCAAAGGAACTTCGAAATGCAACGCATTGAGACCTTTACCCGAGCGAACAACAGTGGAGAATTGGTCTAGGCCTCCGCATTGCAGGAACGCTGAATCGCCAAGCGCAAGGGGTTCGAACACGCCTATCATCGCGCCGGTCTCCGACAAATTCGCCACGATGCACGCCCGCGTCTCATAAATCGTCACAAGTTTGCCGGGTAGCGCAAGACGTAGGCGAGGAGCGCTTCGCCGCCCAACCTTGGAATTTCGATCAATCGCAAGCTGAGTAACCGATCCATGCATGGATCATGTCGCTACGCAGCGATGGCTACAATCGTCCGAACGGCACGCTACGGCACTTTTCGTATTCGCCGCGATTCAGAATGCGCGCTCATCATCTGTTTCGCCGCTCACCCATTTGCGGCGGTTTCGATCAAAGCCCGTCTTTCACGCTCTTCGAAGTTCTCGTGAAATTGGCGGATATGAAGCACCAACGCATCGCTGATCGGTTCTTCAAAAGCCACAGCATTCAGGCCGAACTCACTGCGGTTCACGATCACGAATTCATCGATCTCGCCGCACTTCAGAACCGCGCCTTCACCTTCGCGCAGGGACTCCAGAATGGCAATCTGTGCACCATCCCGTGACACATTCATCAGGATGCACTGGTGGGTACGTTCGACGGACACAAGACGGGCAGGAAGGCTCAATCGCAGTCGTGGTGCAGACCGTCGACCGGTGTTGGGGATTGGATCATCGACCAAATCACCTTGACCGTGGCCAGGCATATCCCAGGCGTCGTATGAGGATATCAAGGTTGCACCCTTGTTATCTAGCGTAGAACCCGCCTTTTGCATTTATTGTCCTATTTTGTCGGATCTGACCCTGAGGGTTCGCGCTATTGCGCGCTCGACATCGCTCCAT
>JBCBHD010000056.1:0-13045 GCA_038526115.1 Pseudomonadota bacterium
GCGCAAGATAACCGACTTACGGACCTGTCGCGCAAACAAGTCGAAAGCCCATACAGCTATTGGTTTGTGTGCAAGCCAACCGCGCTGGAATCACGACCAGTCAGACTTTTCCACGACTGGCTGGTCAGAGCTGGGCTCTAATCAATTTCGGTGGGGACTGGCTCTGGTGGTGCTTCATAGCGCACCGGAGGGACAGTGTGCTTGAAATCACGCAGGGGCTTTCCCAGCGCATCGCATAGCGCCTCTTCAATCCGGCGACGTGCTTCAGCGCCAATCGCTTTCCGCCCGCGAAAGTCCTCCGGGCTGAACGGTTCAAGGAAATGCATGTGTAAAGTGAAGGTGCCTTTGCGCGAAAGGACGCGCTTCGCGTTGTTCAGTCCGCCTTCGTCACCGATCCACCCAATCCATTCGGCGACAGCTCCGTAATCGAGCAAGACTGGCTGAACGAGGACGCCGGGCGGTGGAGGCTCCAGCACGCTCAACATACTTGTCTTGAACGGCAGTAAAGACTGCCCGTCTGTGGTTGTGCCTTCTGGAAAAACCGTGACAGACCAATTGTCTGCCAGAGCTTCTTTCAAAAGGTTGATCTGATCGGCCACTCCTAGCCGATGTTCGCGTTTTACAAACACTGTCCGATTCAAAGACGCAAGCCAGCCGACCACCGGGGCTTGCGCAAGCTCTGCCTTGGCCACGAAGGCCGTGCCGCTGGCCCCCGCCATCGACAGGATATCGATCCACGAGATGTGATTTGCGATGAAGAAAACGTCGCGTTTGAGATGAGTGCCGTGCACTTTCACCTTCGCTCCCGAAATCCGCGCGGCGTAACGCAGGAACAACATCGGGAAGGGCGATCCATAAACGAACAGTCTGTAGATGTAGTGCAGGGGGACGAAGATAAGCAGCAAAGCAAGAAGGCCTAAGCCACGGAGGACAATTCGCATCCACCCCAGGCCAGAAATGGGAGTGATTTCTCCTCGGGCTGCCGCGACGCGGTGTTCCCAGGCTTTGCTATCGCCGGTCGAAGCGACGGAGCTTTCTGGATCAGTCGTCACGAGAGAGCCTGACCCCGTAGAGCTCCATACGATGATCGACCAGTCGATACCCCAGCTTTTCGGCTATCTGTCGTTGAAGCGATTCAACTTCTGGATCGACGAATTCAACAACCTTTCCGGTTTCAACGTCAATCAGATGGTCGTGATGAGCTTCGGGGACCGGTTCATACCGCGAACGGCCATCACCGAAATCATGACGGTCGAGGATTCCTGCTTCTTCGAACAGGCGCACCGTGCGGTAAACGGTAGCTATGGATATCTTGGGATCGATTGACGATGCGCGCTGGTGCAGCAATTCAACATCGGGGTGATCATCGCTGTCTGAAAGGACTTTGGCGATAACCCGCCTTTGCTCGGTTATACGCAGCCCTTTTTCAGCGCATAATTGTTCGAGATCGATCTTCTGAGTCAATTCACACTCCGCAGAATGAGTTCCGCCCCGTCTTTAGCCAGACGGGGCGGGTATCTCAAGTTGGCGGAAGACCGCTATACCGGTTGGCTTTTATGCCGCTTTCTTGCGACGGCCACGGCCGGTGCCTGGCTTGCGACCAAGGCCGATCTTTTTGGCGAGATCGCGGCGCTTTTCGGCATAGTTCGGGGCGACCATCGGATAATCTGCCGGAAGGTTCCATCGTGCGCGATATTCTTCAGGCGTCATATCGTAATTCGTACGGAGATAGCGCTTGAGCATTTTCAGTTTCTTGCCGTCTTCGAGGCAGACGATGTAATCAGGCTTTACAGAAGCACGGATCGAAACCGCAGGCTCAGGGGGAGCTTCTTCTGGCTCGGCGTCTTCACCAAGACCCTGAAGCGCACCAAATACATTGGTGATCAGTGACGGCACATCTTCAACAGCCACATCATTGTTGCTGACATGGGCTGCGACGATGTCGCTCGTCAGTGTGATAAGTGTTTCCTTCATCTCGATTTCCAAGTCTTGCATGAGTCCCTCACAATTTTTTTGTATTTTCGGATTGTTTCCGATTACTCGGCCATGGCCCAACTGCGCAGTGAATGCAAGCCATCCTACCACCATTGTGGAGATATTCTTTGGATAAATCAGGACTAGATTGATTTCCCGAAAGTAATCGCGTCGATTCTTTCACCATTAACCGTGCGGTAATAGTTGGGTCGCAGTCCGATAGGTTCGAAGCCAGCCTTTTCGTAGAGGCGGACGGCCGGGTTCCCGCGCCGCATTTCCAAAAAGATACGGTCTGCACCGCGCTCACTTGCTGCTACAAAGAGCTGGTCAATCAAGAGCTTCGCCAAGCCCTTCCCACGGTGGTGCGGATGCACCGCAATCAGTAGTAACTCCTCTTCTCCGGGAGCGTTGCGCGTCAACACGAACCCGGCAGGACCGTTTTGTGATTGTGAGCCGAACCTTCCGTTGCCATCGACGACAAGCGCATGCGTGTTCGGCATTGCCAGGGCATCACTGATTTGCCGGCGGTTCCATGCTTCGCCATAAACCGGATCGAATGCCTGTTCCATCACAAGCATGATCCCGTCGATTAGGTCAGAACCCACCCTCACGTGGAATTAACCTTATTTTTCATGACCATGGGCTGAGGCTTTGCATCGGGAGCCCGGCCGTAAATAGGCTTCAGTGTCCGAGTGAGCAGATTATGGGGCAGACGAGTTACACCGCTCGCATCTGGAAGATTAGAAATTACAGTAAAGTAGTCAGGATTACTTATATTTGCGAGTTCTTGAGCTTTGCTTCCGCAAACTGTTGTATGGTTGGCTTGTGCCTTTGCGATAGCTGGCGTCAACGAAGCCAGCTCAGCTTCAGGTTGCCCTTCGGAATTGAAGTTCTGGATGAACCATTCTCCGTGTCCACCGGTGACGCAAACTGTAACTGGCTGACGGTGTCGGGCCTGAGCCATCGCCGCTACTAACGCCAAGGTTGGGTAACCCAGAACCTCAGCATCCCATGCAAACCCAAGAGCGCGAGCCGCTGCAATTCCGATCCTGGCTCCAGTGAAGCTGCCGGGCCCCAGCGACACGAGAATACGCTCAGCTTTACCTTTTTCGGGAAGTTGTGAAATCATCGGCAAGAGTTGTTCGGCATGGCCTCGACCGATTTCGCGGTAGTCGTGCGCGATCAGGTCTTGCCCCTCAAACAGAGCGACCGAGCATGCCTCGCTGGCGGTTTCGATGGCAAGAACGCGCATATCAGCGTTTCCCTGCCTCAGGACACGCAGCCTCGCAAGTTTCCAATATCGTTAGACGATCTGGTTGAAGCGTTCAAAATCGGGGCGCGGGCTGCGATCAAAGATGCTGTCAGGATCGCCGTACCCGATCGAGCAAATGAAATTGACCCGATGCCGGGGTTCATTCGCAAAGAAGGCCGCGTTGACTGCATCCGCATCGAAGCCAGACATGGGGCCGCAGTCGTAGCCCAAGGAGCGAGCTGCGAGCATCAGGTAAGCACCCTGCAAAGAGGAATTTCGAAACGCGCCTTCCTTGCGTCCCTCTTCATCGCCATCAAACCAGCTCTTTGCGTCTGTATGCGGAAAAAGCCAGGGCAACTCTTCATGAAAATCAATATCATAGCCGATAATCGCTGTTGCTGGCGCGGCTTTGATCTTGTCCTGGTTTCCTTCCATCACGCACTCGGCCAGCTTGGCTTTGGCTTCATCGCTTTTCACCCAAACGATCCGAACTGGCTGCATGTTGGCCGATGTGGGGGCCATTTTCGCGAGATCCCAGATCGCTTCCAGCGCCTCATCGGAGATCGGATGATCCAGCCAGCCATTGTAGCTGCGCGCTTCGTTGAACAATTGGTCGAGAGCGTCTTTCGAGAGCGAAACGTCGTGAAATTGTCGTGTCATTGGATTCCTGAGAATTTTTTTGTTTTGGTTATGCTGCCCGAACTTCAACGACTTCGGGGACGTAGTGTTTCAAGAGACTTTCAATTCCATGCTTCAATGTGGCGGTGCTGGACGGACACCCGGCACAGGCTCCTTGCAAAGTCAGATAGACGACACCGTCTGAAAACCCGCGATACGCGATGTCGCCTCCGTCACCTGCCACAGCAGGCCGGACCCTCGTTTCCAGCAATTCGTTGATGGAAGCGATGATTTCCGCGTCCTCTTCGCGATCTACCACCACCGGTGCCTCATCTTCGGCGGGAACGGAAATGCCATTGGCGGTGCCGCCTACAAATAGAGGTGCCTCGGATACGAAATGGTCGAGCAGGATCGCCACGACCTGAGGCTTGAGGGATCCCCAATCGCCGCCGGGAGCCGCTGTGACTGTGATAAAGTCCCAGCCGTAAAACACATTGACGACTTCGCCAGTGTCAAAAATGGCTTGGGCGAGCGGGCTCGCCTCTGCGGCCTCAGGAGAAGTGAACTCGCGCGTACCACTGTCCATCACCGGTCGTCCGGGAAGGAATTTGAGGCTCGCGGGGTTGGGCGTCGTTTCGGTCTCGATGAACATATGTCGCATTTAAGGTGCGGTTGCGCTCCCGACAACTGGTGAATGCGCTGCTACACATTCACTATCCCTTCAGATCGTGAGCGCTTATAGGTACCTGTATGAATCTGCTTACTCGCGCCTTTCGCGCCGCCGCCCCCCTTGCTTTTCTGATCACTGCGCCTGTCGCACTGATTCAGCCAGCGATTGCTCAGGAAGCCGATCCGGCACCAACTGTTCCCGCGCCGCAAGCGTTGCAGACAGGCGACGAAATTCCTTGGCTGTACGAAGGCAGCAATGTTCCGGTTGATCGCGAATGGCTGTTTGGCAAGATGGACAATGGTCTGCGCTATGCCGTGCGCCGCAATGGGGTGCCGCCCGGTCAGGTTTCAATCCGGGTTCGCGTGGATGCGGGCTCGCTGCATGAGCGCGACAATGAGCAGGGCTTTGCCCACCTGTTGGAACACCTGCTTTTCCGCGAGAGCCAATATCTTGGCAAGGCAGAGGCCATTGCCGCATGGCAGCGGCTGGGCGCGACATTTGGCAGCGATGCCAATGCCGAGACCAGCCCGACGCATACAGCTTACAAACTCGATATTCCGAACATTGATCGCGCGAAGCTCTCGGAAAGCTTCAAACTTCTGTCCGGGATGATCAAGGCACCGGTCCTCAGTGAGGAAAATGTCGCTGCTGAACGCCCGATCGTGCTGGCAGAAAAACGCGAACGGGGCGGGGCGGCTGAACGTGTGAGCGACTTTACCCGGCGCACCTTTTTCGCCGGCCAACGCTTGGCCACGCGCAATCCTATCGGAACGATTGCCACGCTCAATGCGGCCAGCGGTCCCGCGGTGCAGGCATTCTATGATCGTTGGTATCGGCCTGAAAATACGGTGATCGTGGTGGCCGGTGATGCTCCGGCTGATGTTCTCGCAGGGCTGGTTGAGCAATGGTTTGGCGACTGGCAAGGCACCGGTCCTGCTGCCGAAGCCCCGGACTTCGGCGACCCTGTCGCTCCTGATGGCGCCACTTTGGCAGCGGGAACAGGCTTGCCACTGGGCGAAATCGGCGTCGTGGTTGAACCTGACCTTCCGCGCAATCTGACCTACGCTGTGATGCGCCCGTGGCGTAAAGTCGACGATACTATCGTCTACAACGAAGGACTTTTGCTTGATGCTCTCGCACAGGCGATCATCAATCGACGGCTCGAAGTCAGAGCGCGGGCAGGGGGCAGCTTTCTCTATGCTCAAGTTCAGCAGGATGACATTTCACGCTCCACCGATGCGACTTTTGTAAGCTTCGCACCGCTGACCAATGACTGGCAGACTGCACTTGCGAACGTCCGTAGCGTGATAGCCGATGCGCTTACGACACCTCCGACGCAGGAAGAGATCGACCGCGAGGTGGCGGAGTTCGATGTGATCTTTGCCAATCAGGTTGAACAAAGCAGTGTTCAGGCCGGTTCAACACTGGCTGACAACATCGTCAACGCCGTGGATATTCGTGAAACCGTCGCGTCTCCGGAAACGGTGCTTCAGGTGTTTCGCGGAATGAGCCAGCGGTTTACGCCGGACGAGGTCTTCGCGCGTACAAGAATGCTTTTTGAAGGCGACGTGGTGCGATCAGTCTATGTGACACCCGGGGCTGAGGAAGCCAGCGATGAAGCTTTGCAGCTTGCACTGGCTAGCGAAGCGGTTGTCGACAACACCGCACGCCTGGCGGCAGAGAGCATTTCCTTTGATGAATTGCCCGCGGTTGGCCCTCCCGGTACTGTCGAAAGCTCCGCTCCGCTAGGAATCCTGGCAGTCGAGCAGGTTAACTTTGCCAATGGGTCGCGTGCACTGCTTTGGTCAAACAATGCAGAGCCGGGACGCGTGACTGTGCGTGTACGGTTTGGCGCAGGTTATCGCGCATTTGATGCTTCAAGCGCTGTCTACGCGCCAATCGGTGAAATGGCGCTGGTTGGATCAGGACTGGGAGAATTGGGCCAGAACGAGATTGATCGTTTGGCGACGGGCCGCAAACTGGGCTTCGAGTTTGAGATCGATGACGGGGTGTTCACTTTCACAGCGCAAACCCGCTCCGATGATGTGGCAGACCAGCTTTATCTGTTCGCCGCCAAACTGGGCATGCCGCGTTGGGATCCCGATCCTGTGATTCGTGCCAAGGCCGCTGCCGAGCTGGCTTACAACACATTTTCAACCAGTCCGGCCGGCATGATCAATCGCGATCTCGAATACCTCGTCACCAATCGCGATCCGCGTTTTGCCACGCCAACTCCTGAAGCGTTGCAGCAGGTGACGCCGGAAGGGTTCCGGCAGGTTTGGGAACCACTGCTGAAGCAGGGGCCGATAGAGGTCCTTGTGTTCGGCGAATTTGACCGTGATGCGATTGTCGAAAAGCTGCGTCAGACATTCGGTGCTCTGCCACCCCGTGAACCGATTCCGGCTGATATTGCAGCGCGAGTGCCGGATTTTGCGGCGGCCTCAGCTGTACCGACCGTGCTTACGCACCGCGGCGATGGCAATCAGGCGGCAGCGGTTATTGCATGGCCTAGCGGCGGAGGAGTGACGAGCATTCGCGAATCGCGGCAGCTCGAAATCCTCACGCAATTGTTCAACAATCGCCTGCTCGAAGCGCTGCGAGAACGCGCCGGTGCAAGCTATGCACCGCAGGTTTTCTCCAGTTGGCCGACTGATATCGAAAGCGGTGGAACGATCACGGCGCTTGCACAGCTTGAGCCGGAATTCGTGCCGATCTTCTTTGCGGAGGCGGACAAGATCGCGAAGGATCTGGCCGAAAATCCGCCGACAGCTGACGAGCTGGCCCGCGTCACAGAGCCTCTCGCACAATTGGTCCGCCGGGCGTCGACCGGAAATACGTTCTGGCTATACAATTTGGAGGGATCCACCACTGATCCGCGCCGGGTCGGATTGCTGCGTAGCCTGCTGGCGGATTATTCGCGGACCAATCCGCAGATCATGCAGTTTCTTGCGGATCGCTATTTTGGTCAACGCTCACCATTACGATTGGCAGTCATTCCTGAAGGTCAGGTGCTTGCCCCGCAGCCTGGTGGCTATGCCGGAGCAGGAGTCGGAACGCCGCAGCCAACTGTGGTGCAACCTCAGACCGAAGAAATTATCGGACGCTGATCGACAAGAAATCGACCTATCCGATCACTCAGCGCGTGAAATAATGTTGTTGCATTCACGTAAGCTGCTTTACAAATCTAATCGTGCTGCGTAGCGGCGCGGCGCACATTAGGACGGACATAAGAATAACGTGGCTCAAAATTGGACCCCCGACGGCTGGAAAGCCCATGAAGCGCGGCACTTGCCGCAGTATGAAGACGCAGCCGAACTGGCTGAGGCTGAAGCGACACTGCTCGCCTATCCCCCGCTTGTGTTTGCGGGCGAGGCGCGCGCGCTGAAAGCTGATCTGGCGGAAGTGGCCAACGGCAAGGCGTTTCTTCTGCAGGGTGGTGATTGCGCGGAAAGCTTTGCCGAGTTTCATCCCAACAACATCCGCGATACATTCCGGGTCCTGTTGCAGATGGCGGTCGTGATGACCTTCGCCAGCAAACATCCGGTTGTGAAGGTTGGGCGAATGGCTGGGCAATTTGCCAAGCCGCGCTCTTCGGCAACCGAAACCAAGACAGATGCAACCGGCTCTGAAATGACGCTGCCGAGCTATTTCGGTGACAACATCAACGGGATCGAATTCGATCCCGACCAGCGGCGCAATGATCCTGGCCGCATGGTGCGCGCCTATTCTCAGGCTGCCGCAACATTGAACCTGTTGCGCGCTTTTGCAGGCGGCGGCTACGCCAATCTGCGGCAGGTGCATCAGTGGACTCTTGATTTCATGGGCCGCACGCCATGGACTGAAAAGTTCTCCGAAATGGCCGATCGGATTGGCGAAGCGCTGGATTTCATGGAGGCGTGCGGTGTTGATCCTGCGACGGTTCCTCAGCTTCAGGCAACCAGCTTCTACACCAGTCACGAGGGCCTGCTGCTGCCCTATGAGCAAGCGCTAACCCGGCAGGACTCACTGACGGGGGACTGGTACGCGACTTCGGCGCATATGCTGTGGATCGGCGATCGAACCCGTTTTCCGGGAAGCGCGCATATCGAATTCGCCCGCGGCATCGGCAATCCACTCGGCATGAAATGCGGCCCCTCGCTTGAACCCGATGCTTTGCTTGAATTGCTTGATACGCTCAACCCGGCCCGCGAGCCTGGGCGGATCACGCTGATCAGCCGCTATGGTCATGACAAGGTCGAAGAAGGCCTTCCCAAACTGGTGCGTGCCGTTCAGCGCGAAGGACATCCAGTCGTGTGGAGCTGCGATCCCATGCATGGCAATGTGATCAAGTCTGAGAGCGGCTACAAGACGCGCCCATTTGATCGGATCCTTACGGAAGTGAAGGGCTTCTTCGCTGTCCACCGGGCTGAAGGCACGCATCCGGGGGGCATCCATATCGAGATGACCGGTCAGGATGTGACGGAATGCGTCGGCGGTGCAGTGGCTATCACGGATGAACGGCTGGGTGATCGTTATCACACGCATTGCGATCCGCGTCTTAACGCTGAACAGTCGCTGGAACTGGCATTCCTGATTGCAGAAACTCTGAACAACGAGATGACAGAGCGTCAGGCAGACGCGGCTTAGTCTGGCCGAAATAGGTAAAAGCCCTGAGGCGCGATTGCGCCCATCTTTGAACGGTTGGAGCTAGCGCTCTCACATTCGATGAAAGCGAGTGTGATGCACGCAATGCCCAATCCAGAGCCATCGGCTGTAGCCGATGCGAACGTCATGATGACGCTTGATAGTGTTCTCGGACCAGACGCTCTGTTCGGGATCAGTTTGCTCCTGGGGGTTGTTGCGTTCAGCGCTGTGATCGGCGTCATCATGGCGCGGAAAGAGGCACGTTTCGCGTCGCGGGTTGCTCGTGAGCGGGGGCGCAGCATGGGCGAATTGCTTCGGACCGTGCGTATGGCTGAAAGCATCGCTGAACTTGGAGTTTGGCAGTACGATCCCGGCACAGGCCGCCAGCAATGGTCCGGCGGTATGCGCGCACTCTTTGGCGTCAATCATGATGACCCATTTGTCGAGGGGGATGCAGAAACGCTGCTTTTCGCTAACGATATCAACCTGATTGATAGTGTAACTGAGCACAGGGAAACGCGAGAACCCTATGAGCTGCACTATGACATTGTTGGCTACGACGACGTGCCGCGCTCGATCTCGGTTCAGGCTTGCAACCTTCCCAATCGCAGCGGTGGGGTGAGCCGGGTTGTCGCGGTGGTGCGCGATGTGACTGATCAGGTCGAGCGCGAACGTCGGTTGAAGCATTCGCGTGAAATTGCTCTTACGGAAGCGCAGAAGGCCCGCGAGCTTGCGGCCACCGATCCGCTCACTGGCCTCGCCAATCGCCGGCGAATAATGGCGGCACTCGACAAGATGGTCGTTCAATCACGCCGCTACTCACAGCCGCTATCGCTGGTTGTCTTCGATATCGACCACTTCAAGCATGTGAATGACACTCACGGCCATCCTCAAGGAGACCGCGTGCTTCAGCAGATTGCCAGCATTGCTATGCGACAGGCGCGCGACACCGACCTTGTTGGCCGTGTCGGTGGCGAGGAATTCGTCTGGATTGTTCCGGGGGCAGACGAGAGCTTCGCGCGGATCATGGCTGAGCGACTGAGACAGGCCATAGCAGCGGGCAGTGGCGTCGGAGCAATATCAGCGGTGACGGCGAGCATCGGGTTTGCTCAATTGGACGATAAGGACACAGCGCTTTCATTGTTCGCCCGTGCGGATAGCGCGCTTTACGATGCGAAGAATGCCGGGCGTAACCGGGTGCGTATCGCTGCCTGAGTTCGAATCTCGACAATTCGCAATAATGCGTCGGCGCTTCGCAGCGCATGCCTTTCATTTGTCACGCCTTTGATGCATGGCCTCTGGCATTGAACGCACCATGGCCGAAAAAGACGGGAGGCGTGCTTGCCCCGATCAGTGCCCAAGGAAGATCGCAGCACCGCAGACAGCCTGTCAAAGCGGTTCCAGGCCACGCGGTCTTTGACTGAGGCGTTGATCGCCCGATTGTCCGATGCTGATGCGACCCTCCAGTCGATGGAAGATGCATCTCCGGCGAAATGGCACCTCGCGCATACAACGTGGTTCTGGGAGACGTTTCTGTTGCGCGATCACGCGCCGGGATACGCGTTGTTCAACGAACAATGGCCGTTCCTGTTCAATTCCTATTACGAAGCTGAAGGTGATCGGATTGGCCGGTTTGCGCGCGGGATGCTTTCACGGCCCACAGTCGATGAAGTGCTGACGTGGCGAGCGTATGTCGATGCCGCGATGGACCCATTGCTCGGTAATCCTCAGCTCGCCGATCTGATCGCTCTGGGTATCGCGCATGAACAACAGCACATTGAATTGCTGCTGACCGATATCAAACACGCGCTGTTTCAGAACCCGCTTGGTCCGGCAATGTTTGAAGGGGCGCCAGAGCCAGCGATGTCGCCAGGACAGGGCTCTATTGGTTGGCACGAACATCCGGGCGGTGTCGCGCTGATTGGCGCGGATGATACCGGCTTCGCGTTCGACAATGAAGGGCCGCGACACCGTGTTTTACTGGAGCCTTTCGCTTTGTCGCGGCGGCTTGTTTCCAATCGCCAATGGGCAGAATTCATCGACGATGGCGGGTATGCCAACGCCGCGCTGTGGCTTTCCGATGGTTGGGCCTGGGTTAAAGAGAACGCGATAGCCGCGCCACTCTATTGGCGCGATAGAGAGGCCTTCACACATCAAGGCTGGCAGACCCGCGATCCGGACGCTCCAGTCACGCACATATCCTATTTTGAGGCTGACGCATTCGCCACGTGGGCTGGGGCAAGACTGCCTACTGAGTTCGAATGGGAGGCTATTGCCCGCGGGCAGGATGGCGAGAGCGCATATCCGGCTCATAACCCGGAAGGCGGCAATCAACTTGATGGAGCCCATGCGCCCATGCCGCAGGGCGGGGAAAGCCTGTTTGGCGATTGCTGGCAGTTCACACGCTCTGCGTATCTGCCCTATCCGCGTTTCGCTCCTGCCGCTGGCGCTGTCGGTGAATACAATGGCAAGTTCATGAGCGGGCAATTTGTGCTCAAGGGCGCCAGCTGTGCCACCGTGCGGGGCCATTCACGCGCTTCGTATCGCAACTTCTTTTACCCGCATCAGCGTTGGCAATTCACCGGCCTCCGGCTGGCAAAGGACGTTTGAAATGACGACGCAAAAAGGCCTCAAACTGGTTGAGCGTGACCATGACGGGGTCGACACCGCATTTCGTGCCGATGTGCTGGATGGCCTCTTGCAAGAGCAAAAGGCCATTCCTGCGCGCTGGCTCTACGACGATGCGGGATCGCAGCTGTTTGAGGATATTACACAGCTTCCCGAGTACTATCCGACCCGGGCAGAGACGGACATCCTGCAGTCGCGTGGCACCGAATTTGCTGCCATGATTGGCGAAGGGCGCGCTGTAGTTGAGTTCGGATCTGGATCTTCGGTCAAGACACCTCTGCTGCTGTCTGCGATCACGCCGAGTGCTTATGTGCCGCTAGACATTTCCGGCGATTTTTTGCGTGCAGCGGCAGCTGATCTTGCCGGGAAGTTTCCGGGCCTCCCGGTCTATCCGGTTGAGGCAGACTTCATGCGGACAGTTGAGCTTCCCGGCGAGGTATCCGGCTTGCCAAAGCTTGGTTTCTTTCCGGGCTCGACCATCGGCAACATGGTGGCGCGCACTGCTGTCGATTTGCTCCGCAACATGCGTGAAACGCTGGGTACCGGTGCGCAACTTTTGATTGGCATGGACCTGATCAAGGATGAAGAGATCCTGATCGCTGCGTATGACGATGCAGCCGGGGTGACGGCCGACTTTAACACCAACCTTATGCGACGTATCAATCGCGAGCTTGATGGCGACATTCCAGTGGATCGTCTGACTCATGAAGCGCGCTGGAATGATGATTATGCGCGGGTTGAAATGCATCTCGTCGCCAGTGAAGGGATCGAGTTTTCAGTCGATGGTCGCGCTTTCGCTATGCAGGTCGGGGAGACGATCCACACAGAGAACAGCCACAAATTCAACCGTCGCACAGCGAACATGCTCTTGCTCGCCGGTGGGTGGGAGCCTCAGGCGCGCTGGCTCGATAGCAAAGAGCGGTTTTCGCTCCTGTTGGCGGAGGCAAAGCCACCACGCTCCGCGCCCTGACCCTATTTTGCGGGTCAGGCGAAACCACCGCCGTGGCAATGCGTTGAGGCGCAATGGACGAACATTTCAGCAATATTCTGGTCATCGGTGCGGGCATGGCAGGTTTAACCTGCGCAACGAAGCTCGTGGCCGCAGGACACTCAGTCACGATTCTCGACAAGGGGCGCGGTCCTGGCGGAAGGATGGCCGCGCGCCGCGCCGAGATCGCAGGAGAGACCGTATCATTCGATCATGGTGCGCAGTTCTTTACCGCTCGCGATCAAGATTTTCTGCAAGTCGTTTCCGCGTGGGAAACGCAAGGCGCCGTTGC
>JBCBHD010000057.1:0-13045 GCA_038526115.1 Pseudomonadota bacterium
CTAGGGTCGGCCTCGCATTCAGGCTCAGCGAAGCTCGGCGCTTCGTAGGTCGAGTACATGTAGGGTGTGATTGCCTCAAACTCGGCGGCGCAACTATCAATCCGTTTGAACACTGGTGAAACACCCAGCTTCCGGCGCAATTGCCGCACCTCATCTTCGCTGGTCGCTCCCGCCATTGCCTGCAAGGCATCGTGCAGCAGCCCGGATCGCTTCGCCTGCGTTTCCGCCATGCCGCCAGCAACGCCAACCGATCGCACGGCAAGGGTCGCGAGCCGCTTATCCGAAAAGCCCACCGCCTTCAGTCGGCGCAAGCCAGCAGCATCATTGGGCAATCCGTCCGACGCGACTTCAGCCTCTGCCTGCATCAATCCTTCGATCTGGCGCAGGAACCACGGATCATAGCCTGATACCGCGTTGATCTCCTCGACACTCAGTCCCTCGCGCAGGGCTTGGGCGATCTTGAGCAAGCGGTCCGGCGTCCTCCGCGAAATGGCGGCCGTGATGACATCATTTGCCGCGCCTTCCAGCTCGGTCACCCGGTTGAAGCCATCGAGACCCGTCTCCAACCCGCGCAGTGCTTTCTGCATGCTCTCCTGGAAATTCCGGCCAATCGCCATCACCTCACCAACCGATTTCATCGCAGTGGAAAGGAGTGCTTCTGTGCCTTTGAATTTCTCGAACGCAAAGCGCGGGATCTTGGTCACGACGTAGTCAATGGTCGGCTCGAAACTGGCCGGAGTCGCACCAGTGATCTCGTTGGTGATCTCGTCGAGTGTGTAACCAACCGCCAGTTTGGCAGCGACACGAGCGATGGGGAAGCCGGTCGCTTTCGAAGCCAGCGCCGAGCTACGCGACACACGCGGGTTCATCTCGATCACAATCAGGCGGCCATCCTTAGGATTGACCGCGAATTGCACGTTGGACCCGCCCGTCTCGACTCCGATCTCGCGCAGCACATTCAGGCTGGCAGTCCGCATGATCTGGTATTCTTTGTCAGTCAGCGTCAGCGCCGGGGCGACCGTAATCGAATCCCCGGTGTGCACGCCCATCGGATCGACGTTTTCAATCGAGCAAATGATGATGCAATTGTCCGCCTTGTCGCGGACGACCTCCATCTCATATTCCTTCCAACCGAGCAGCGATTCCTCAATGAGCACTTCGGTGGTGGGCGATGCATCAAGCCCTTCGGAAACGATCTTGTCGAATTCCGCCTTGTTGTAGGCGATACCGCCGCCAGTTCCGCCAAGCGTGAAGCTAGGGCGAATGATCGCCGGCAGCCCAGTGTGTTCGATGATCGCCCGCGCATCTTCGAGCGTGTTCGCCACCCCGCTGCGCGCACTTTCGAGGCCGATGGAGTCCATCGCATCGCGGAACCGCTGGCGGTTCTCGGCCTTGTCGATGGCATCGGCCTTCGCGCCGATCATCTCGACCCCGTGCTCGGCCAGAACGCCCATCTCATCAAGCTTCAGCGCGCAATTGAGCGCCGTCTGACCGCCCATGGTCGGAAGCAAAGCATCCGGCTTTTCCTTGGCGATGATCTTGGCGACGATTTCGGGCGTAATCGGCTCGATATAGGTCGCGTCGGCAAACTCCGGATCGGTCATGATCGTCGCCGGATTGGAGTTGACGAGGACGACGCGGTAGCCCTCCTCCTTCAGCGCCTTGATCGCTTGCGTGCCGGAGTAGTCAAACTCGCAAGCCTGGCCGATAATAATCGGACCGGCGCCAATGACGAGGATGGAGGAAATGTCAGTGCGTTTGGGCATTGAAGGTCCTGTATCGCCTCGAGCCGCTTATGGACTCATTCGGCCGTATGAATGCGCGTTAGCGATATACTCAAGACAGTTCCCGTGACCAGACACCGAAGGGTCTGGATTGCATTTGATTCACAGGGATGAGCGCTTGAAAGAGAATTTCTTACTCTAGCGCTTTGGGAAAAACAGCTGGCCGACGAAATCCTGGAATTCCCTTGGCGAAAGTCCAACGAAGGCGTCGGCTACAAAGCCTTACTTCATTGAACCAACCTTCGCGTTTTTCATGTCGTTCCACGCCGTCGCGACAGCTTTCCCCCAAGGCAGACGAAGTTTGTCATCCCAACCGGTTGAGGTGTATTCCGAACCAAGTGCAGCAATGTTGGTTTTGGACCAATGGCTGGCGTGCTTGGCATAGGCAGCAAAGTCGATGTCAGGATACAGCTTTACGGTTTCTGGCAAATCGGAAGCCGTCTTTGTGCTCCCTTCATTCGCAAGCAAACGAATATATTTTGCGGTCGCAAAAATATTGAACTCATCACACGCGAGCAACACAGAAATCTGTCTTGGAGTAAGCTTCTTCTTGCGTTTTTCACGAAGCAATTCGGAAAACGCATCATTCCTTGAAACTGTGTCGTCTCTCACCTGGCCGAGACCGATTGACGTTGTTCTCCGATAACCGATGTGTGTCGCAGCATCGTAGTCCATCAAATCCTCATTATAGGACTGGTCGCGTTGCTCCGTTAAAATGATCGCACCGATAACAGCAGGTGTCAGTTCGTATTTCTTCGCTGCTTCCCTAATGACCGCGGCACGCGAAGGTGGGCCGTTGGGATAGAGCGCTTCAAACAGTGTCGAAATTGGAAGACTGGTCACACGAAGTGCCTGCGCTCTCCGCTCATTCTTCGATTTCGGCATCATACCATTCAAGCCGGGGTTGGTGTACAGAAATGATCTCGGCCCTCGATCTTTCTCGTTCGTCCGATCAGAGTTCACGTGCTGCTCGATCGCTACCAATGCCAGGTCTGGTGGAAAGACAGCGCCTTCAAATATCTTGCGGCCTGTCGCTCCGCTTCCGGTGAAGTGGGCGTGGTTTTTCTTCGAAATCTTCGCAACCGTTGATGGCCGCCCCGCACTGACGGCCAGAAGACCCAAATCTCGCATGCTTCTGGCGAGTTCGTGCGCCAGATTAAAGCTGTTTTCAACAAAACCAAAGTGGCCGAAAGCTCCAGCTTGAGGAGGAAAATGCAATCCTTTCAGCGCTTTTTCGATCATAGCTGCCGACGCGTCGTTGGCCCGCCCCGCCAACGCAACCACCACGACATGAAAGTCCGGCGTCTGCGAGCCGGTGTTGTATCCACTGTAATGATTGAAGAAGGCCTTCAACAACTTGCGGGTGTGTAAGTGTTTGATAGACGCGTCAAACTTCGGATCGCTTTTGAGGAGGTCGAAAGCTTCACCACGATGGCTCGACATGACAAATGTGGAGGAGCCTCCAAGATTAAGAAGGCGTATAATCTCGTCGCTCACAATCGTCATCGAATGCCCCCCGCGATCAATAACTAACGCCGGATAACAGAATTCAGCTGCTTCTTGAAGGCTGAGAGAACTCAACTCGCAAATCAACTGAAGCGGGAGCAGACGATCCGCAAGTCTATCTAATCATTTTAGCAACAGCCATTGGTCAGGTTCGATCAAACGTCAGTGCATTAGTGAGTTTGATTGACAATCTTGGACCGGCAAACCGAGTGGATCATCCGTTTGTCCCCCAATCGACGAGGCGCAATCCCGGACGTTCTGACGTGCGGACGCAGGCAATTTGGTCTTCGGACAAATCATCATTCATGATTGCCAGCAAAGACACGCCATCGGTTGCTTGCACGAGGACAGTCTTCCCAATCTTGCACCGATCGACGATTTCCTGAAGTACTTCGAGATAGTTGGCGATGTATTGGTCTGCGCCAGGCGATCCAGGAATACCGCGCCCCGAATGCACTTCGATATTCCAGCGTGCATGCATTGTATCTTCGGCTTCGTCCGAGGTTTGCGCGACCGTGATGGGAGTCGGCTCTGCGCTGGCATTGTCGGCGCAGGCCGCGAGACTTGCGGCGACTATTGTGAGGCTGAGTGCCGAGATGTCGGTGCGTTTGGGCATTAGAAGTGAGTTTCGCCCAACTTTTTGAGTTGAGTGAATGCGTCTTCGGTTAGCCTAAGCGATTGCGAAAGCTTATTGCGAAATTCTCGATCTTTCGAACCGTAGGTGTCGATCTGGATGTACTTTTCTCCTGCGACTTCAACAGCACGGATCACGCCAGAGCACTCTGTATGACCAACTCTAGAATTCTGTCCTTCGATAGAAAAATTCTTAACAACAGCCATGTCTATTCTCCCAGCCCTCCGACAAACTTCTCGAACAGGTAAAAGCTATCCTGCGGCCCCGGTGACGCCTCCGGATGGTACTGCACGCCAAACGCCTGTTTGCCCTTCACCGCGATCCCGCAATTCGAGCCGTCGAACAGGCTCACATGGGTTTGCTCCACAGTGTCAGGCAAGGTATCCGCATCGACCGCGAAGCCGTGGTTCATGCTGGTGATCTCGACCAAGCCAGTGGTGTCGCCCCACTCTTCCCCGACGCGCTGGACCGGATGGTTCGCGCCGCGGTGGCCCTGGTGCATCTTCACCGTCTTCGCTCCTGCCGCCAGCGCCAGCATCTGGTGGCCGAGGCAGATGCCGAACAGCGGCATGTCGGCATCAAGCAGCGCTTTGATCACCGGCACTGCATATTCGCCGGTCGCCGCCGGATCGCCCGGACCATTCGAGAGGAACACGCCATCGGGCCTCAGCGCCATGATATCGTCGTAACTGGTCTTGGCTGGAACCACCGTAACCTTCGCCCCTGCGCGCACGAGATTGCGGAAGATGTTGTCCTTCGCCCCGTAATCCACCGCGACCACATGCGGGGTCGCATCGCGCGCTGCGCGGCCATAGCCGTGGCCAAGCCGCCAGTATCCGCCTTCCCAGCTTTCCTGCGCTTCCCGCGTCACCCGCTTGGCGAGGTCCATGCCTTCCAGCCCCGCCCATTCTTGCGCACGCGCCTGCAAGGCGCCCAGATCAAACTTACCCGAAGGTTCATGCGCGATCACCGCGTTAGGCGCCCCTTTCAGACGGATAGCGCGGGTCAAAGCGCGGGTATCGACACCCGACAGGCCGATCTTGCCATTGCGCTCCATCCATGCGGTGAAACCTTTCAGACTGCGAAAATTGCTCGGCGCGGTAACGTCCTCACGCACGATGCAGCCGACCGCGCTTTCAACCTGGCTTTCAATATCTTCGCCATTCGTGCCGACATTGCCGATGTGCGGAAAGGTGAAGGTCACGATCTGCGCCGCGTATGACGGGTCGGTCATCACTTCCTGATATCCCGTCATCGCAGTGTTGAAGCACACCTCACCCACCGCGCTGCCGATGGCTCCGAAGCCGCGCCCCCAGATTACACTGCCATCAGCCAGAACGAGGACTCCTGTCGCCCCTTTGGGTTGCGCAGGACGTGTGGCAGCAGAAGCCATTCGGGGCTCTCCGAGTCAGGTGTTTCCAGCAATGTCGCTAAGTCTCACCGGCTAGGCTTGCGCCTTGGCCCCGTCAACCTATCTCACCGCACATATCTCGGCTAAGCAGCCGCCAGACACAAACCATCCACAAGAAAGACGAATCCGATGATCCGGGACGATATCAAAGCCGCCACCATCACCGCCATGAAAGCCGGAGAAAAGGCGCGCACGGCAACGCTCCGCCAGATTTCAGCGAAGATCAAGGATCGCGATATCGAGCAGCGCACCGCAAACAAGGATGTGCCGGATGATGAGCTGGTCACATCAGTCCTGCAGAAGATGGCCAAGCAACGCCGCGAATCGATCGAAATGTACGAGAACGGTGGCCGCGATGAGCTGGCTGCCAACGAAAAGGCAGAACTCGCCGTGATCGAGGAATTCCTGCCGCAAATGATGAGCGAAGAAGACACCAAAGCCGCAATTGAAGCGATCAAAACCGAAACCGGAGCTTCGTCCATGAAAGATATGGGCCAGGTCATGGGCGCCCTGAAGGCCAAGCATGGCGCGGTTCTGGATGGCAAGCTGGCCAGTGGCCTGGTGAAAGCGGCGCTGAGCTAAACACAGGCTAGTCCACAGAGTGCGCTTGAACCCGCGCTGATTCGGACGCACTCTGCATCTCATGATGATCACCCCGCAATGGAAGGACGAGCTGCGCGCACGGATTACGCTTTCGAGCGTCATCATGCGCACCGACAAGCTCACCAAGGCGGGACGTGAATGGAAGGCGTGTTGCCCGTTCCATGACGAGAAGACACCCAGCTTTACCGTCAACGATCAGAAGGGCTTCTATCACTGCTTTGGCTGCGGGGCGCATGGCGATGTGATCAGCTGGATGACGGAACAGCGCGGGCTGTCATTCATCGACGCCATCAAGGAGTTGGCAGCCGAAGCCGGGATGGAAGTCCCCGCCCCTGATCCCGTTGCGGCCAAGCGAGCCGAAAAGCGCGCAGAACTGGTTGATGTTACCGAGGCAGCGCAGGAATGGTTCGTTCACAATTTGCGTTCCGATATTGGCCGCGAAGCGCTCGACTATCTCAAGAACCGCGATCTGAAGCCGGAAACTCTGCGCGAATTCGGCTTTGGATACGCCCCAGAGAGCAAGCAGGCGCTGCCGACCGCGATTCCGAGTTTTGACGAAGCCATGCTGGTCGAAAGCGGCATGCGGATCGCGACCGATGATGGCACCAAATATGATCGGTTCCGTGGCCGGATCATGCTACCAATTCAGGATGCACGCGGACGAGTGATAGCGTTTGGCGGCCGTATCCTCGGCAAGCGCGAAGGCGTTGCGAAATATCTCAACTCGCCCGACACACCATTGTTCGACAAGGGCCGCACGCTTTACAATCTTCATCGCGCCGCTCCCGCATCGCGCCAATCAGGCCGCGTCATCGTGGTGGAAGGCTACATGGATGTGGTCGCTCTGGCGCAAGCCGGTTTCACAGATGCAGTCGCACCGCTTGGGACAGCGCTCACGGAAATGCAGCTCGAGATGCTCTGGCGGATGGTTGAGCGGCCTATCCTTTGCTTTGACGGTGATGCCGCCGGTCAGCGCGCCGCGATGCGGGCTGTCAGTCGAGCTCTTCCCATGCTCGCGCCGATGCGCTCGCTCGCAATTGTCCGTTTGCCCGCGGGTCTCGATCCCGATGATTTGATCAATCAAAAGGGCAGAGGCGCGATGGAGAGCCTTCTTTCCGAACCGACCTCCCTTCTCGATACACTCTGGAATTTCGAGAAGGATGCGCAGCCATTGGACAGCCCTGAAGCCAAGGCCGGGCTGAAGGCGCGCCTTATGGAACACGTCGATACCATCCAGGATCGCGATATTCAGGCGTTGTATCGCCGCGAATTGCTCGATCGGTTCTCAGCCTTTGCTTACCCACCTCGTCAATCGCGCAATCAAACGAGACGCGGCCCTTGGCGCCCTGCATCTTCGCAACAGCAAGGCCTGTCAAATGAAGCACGGGCAACGCTTCAACGCGCCATGAGCGGTGGTCAAAGATCCAATCTGATGAGTGCAGTTATCGCTGGATTCGTCCGCCATCCGGACCAGATTGAACATCATGCAGAGGCCCTGATCCGCCTTGCGAAAACTGACCAAGAAGCCGCACCAGCAATCGAATCGCTGATAGAGCTGTCTGAGAGGCTTGATTCGCAGCCGGAAACCGCCATATCTGGCGGGCAAGGCTATCCTGCCCCACCGGACGATAATCGTTATGCCTTCCTCAGAGAGGGCACACCACTCGGTGAAGCGCGCGAGGAACTGGCCGAAGCTGTGTCGCTGCTGGCTCTCAAACCAGCGCTCGAAACCGCTATGGCGGCAACGATTGCGAGGTTTGACGACGATCCTGAAGGGTCGTTCGCTGAGCAGACGAGGCTGCGGCAACAGCTCACGACAGTTGACCAGCGCTTGAAAGCATTTGGGCGCAAAAAGGCCGCTTCGGCGGTGGGATCGGAATTAACATCGGCGTCGGCGGGCGAAGCCTCGACTGACCCTGAAACGGATTGATGAACGTACATGTCCTCGACCGCTAAAACGCAAGACAAAGAAGACGCTCCCCTGATCGACCTCAATGAGGCGGCGATCAAGAAGCTGATGAACAAGGGCAAGAAGAAGGGCTATCTCACCTACGATGAGCTCAACGAAGCTCTTCCGTCTGGCGAAATGAGCCCTGATCAGATCGAAGACATTCAGACCGCGCTTTCAGAAATGGGCGTGCAGATCGTCGAAAACGACGAAGAAGCCGAGGCTGAGGCTGAACAGGAAGCTGAAGTCGAAGAGATGTCGGTTGTCGACGACGCCAAGAAAGACACCAAAAAGGACGCTAAAGCTCCTGCTGCGAAGAAGACCGGAACGGGTGAACGCGCCATGAGCGGTGGTCAAAGATCCAATCTGATGAGTGCAGTTATCGCTGGATTCGTCCGCCATCCGGACCAGATTGAACATCATGCAGAGGCCCTGATCCGCCTTGCGAAAACTGACCAAGAAGCCGCACCAGCAATCGAATCGCTGATAGAGCTGTCTGAGAGGCTTGATTCGCAGCCGGAAACCGCCATATCTGGCGGGCAAGGCTATCCTGCCCCACCGGACGATAATCGTTATGCCTTCCTCAGAGAGGGCACACCACTCGGTGAAGCGCGCGAGGAACTGGCCGAAGCTGTGTCGCTGCTGGCTCTCAAACCAGCGCTCGAAACCGCTATGGCGGCAACGATTGCGAGGTTTGACGACGATCCTGAAGGGTCGTTCGCTGAGCAGACGAGGCTGCGGCAACAGCTCACGACAGTTGACCAGCGCTTGAAAGCATTTGGGCGCAAAAAGGCCGCTTCGGCGGTGGGATCGGAATTAACATCGGCGTCGGCGGGCGAAGCCTCGACTGACCCTGAAACGGATTGATGAACGTACATGTCCTCGACCGCTAAAACGCAAGACAAAGAAGACGCTCCCCTGATCGACCTCAATGAGGCGGCGATCAAGAAGCTGATGAACAAGGGCAAGAAGAAGGGCTATCTCACCTACGATGAGCTCAACGAAGCTCTTCCGTCTGGCGAAATGAGCCCTGATCAGATCGAAGACATTCAGACCGCGCTTTCAGAAATGGGCGTGCAGATCGTCGAAAACGACGAAGAAGCCGAGGCTGAGGCTGAACAGGAAGCTGAAGTCGAAGAGATGTCGGTTGTCGACGACGCCAAGAAAGACACCAAAAAGGACGCTAAAGCTCCTGCTGCGAAGAAGACCGGAACGGGTGAACGCACCGATGACCCTGTGCGGATGTATCTGCGCGAGATGGGCGCAGTCGAGCTTCTCAGCCGCGAAGGCGAGATCGCGATTGCCAAGCGTATCGAATCCGGCCGCGACATGATGATCATGGGCTTGTGCCAAAGCCCGATCACGTTCCACGCGATTATTCAGTGGTCCGAAGCTCTGAACGCCGAAGACATGCAGCTGCGCGAGATCCTCGATCTGGATGCCATGCTTTCGAAAGAACCTCCACCAGACAAGATGGAGGAAGAGAACGAGGAAGACGACGGCACCATTTCCGAAGAGACAGCTGGTCCGACGATCCGCGACGAAGACGAAGTCGAGGATCACAAGGAAGACGGCGAAGACGAGGACGGCGAAGACGGCGAGTCCAAAAAGGACGATGAAGAGGAAGAGGATAACACTCTTTCGCTCGCGCAGATGGAAGCCGCGCTCAAGCCCGACGCCATCGAACGTTTTGCTCGTATCACCAAGCTTTTCAAAACCTTCGAGAAGCTTCAGGCCGAACGTGTCGACACGCTGGCAGCCGGCGGGGAATTCCCTGCGGCGAAGGAAAAGAAGTATGAGTCCCTGGGCGATGAGCTCACCGCCGAAGTGGAAAGCATGCAGTTCCATGCGACCAAGATCGAATTCCTGGTCGACAACCTCTACGCCTTCAATCGCCGTCTGACGGCTTTGGGTGGCCAGATGCTGCGCTTGGCCGAGCGTCACAAGGTAAAGCGGATCGACTTCCTCAAATCTTATGTCGGCAATGAACTTGACGACAGCTGGATCAAGGAAAACGCGAAGAAGGACAAGAAGTGGGCCTCTTTCGCTGAGAAAGAAGGCGCCGCAATTGAGCGCATTCGCACCGAGATTACCGATATAGCCGCAAACACCGGCATGGCTTTGCCTGAATTTCGCCGCATCGTGAACATGGTCCAGAAAGGCGAGCGTGAAGCGCGTATCGCCAAGAAGGAAATGGTTGAGGCCAACCTGCGGCTCGTGATTTCTATCGCCAAGAAATACACCAATCGCGGCTTGCAATTCCTTGATCTTATTCAGGAAGGCAATATCGGCCTGATGAAGGCGGTCGACAAGTTCGAGTATCGTCGCGGCTACAAGTTTTCGACCTACGCAACCTGGTGGATCCGTCAGGCCATTACGCGTTCGATCGCTGATCAGGCGCGCACGATCCGTATTCCGGTCCACATGATCGAAACGATCAACAAGCTGGTGCGCACAAGCCGTCAGTTCCTGCACGAGGAAGGCCGCGAGCCTACCCCAGAGGAAATGGCAGCTCGCCTGTCCATGCCGCTCGAAAAGGTTCGCAAGGTGATGAAGATCGCCAAGGAACCGATCTCTCTCGAAACGCCAATTGGTGACGAGGAAGATTCGCACCTCGGTGATTTCATCGAGGACAAGAACGCCGTGATCCCGGTCGACGCGGCTATTCAAGCGAACCTGAAAGAAACTGTTACCCGCGTGCTCGCATCGCTCACGCCGCGTGAAGAACGCGTGCTGCGTATGCGCTTCGGCATCGGGATGAACACCGATCACACTCTCGAAGAGGTGGGTCAGCAATTCAGCGTGACCCGCGAACGTATCCGACAGATCGAAGCGAAAGCTCTGCGCAAACTGAAGCACCCAAGCCGCAGCCGGAAGATGCGGAGCTTCCTGGATCAGTGACCTATTTTCGCAGCTTGCTTGCCTCTGCCTCCTTGGCATTGGCTGTCACCACGCCTGCCTTTGCGGACGATAGCAGCGTCACCGAAGCCGCGAGCGAACAAAAGGTAAAGCTTGATCTGGCGAACCAGATTCTCGCCATTTCCTATCCGGAAGAGACCCGCGAACCGATGTTCCGGGCGGTCGCCGAGCAGATGGAAGCACAAATGCTCCAATCTCTTCGCGAACAATTGCAAGATGATGAAGCGCTGGCGATTATCGAAGCGTGGCAACAGGAAACACTGGCTGAAACCAACGCTGTCCTGAAGCAGGCCATTCCTGATCTTATGGACAGTTGGGCCATGTCTTTTTCGAAGATTTATACCGAGCAGGAACTCCGTGATATCCTTGCATTCGTTTCGACCGATTCCGGTCAGAGTTTCATGCTGAAGAGTACGCAAGTCGTCTCCCATCCGGATTTTGCCGCAGCAAACCAGCGTTATATCGACAAAACTCTGGCAATCGTGATGGATCGCATGCCCGATTTGATGAACAGCATCGTAGAATATCGGGCGGCAACCAGCGAGAATTGAGCAGAGCAAAGGCCAATTAAAACAGGTCGTAAGCCACCGCCGCCCATTATTCGAAGGAGGGATCATCCATGCCATCCAAAGCTGATCCCACTGTTATCGCCATCGTCAGCCAGAAGGGCGGCTCCGGCAAAACAACCCTTGCCGTAAATCTGGGCACCCGGGCAGCGCAGGCTGGCCACGAAAGCTGCGTTATCGATACCGATCCGCAGGCGACCGCTGCCGCCTGGTCGGACTGGCGCGGGGACTATCTGCCGGTTGTGGTGACAAGCCCTCCTGCCCGGCTGGGCCGGACCATCGACAGCGCGACAAAGAACGGTGTCGATTTCATCGTCATCGATACACCGCCGCACGCCGACGCAGCCGCAAGAGAAGCGATCAAGGCGGCTGATATCGTGCTTGTGCCAACCAAACCGAGAGCGTTTGATCTTCACGCGCTGGAACCCATCGCCGACCTCGTGGAATTTGCAAAGAAGCCCGCATTTGTTGTGCTCAATGGAGTGCCTGCGGGGGCAACCGTTTTGACAAAGGACGCCCGTAAGGCAGCAAAGGCCATGGGGCTCAAAATATGCTCGGTTGAATTGGGCGACCGCGCGGCATTTCACCGCTCGTCTGCAAAGGGTGAGACCGCTGCAGAAGTCGATCCTAAAGGGAAAGCGGCCAAAGAAATCGAAAAACTCTGGAAGTGGCTTGCGAAAAAGCTGGCGTAACCAGTGTCTTGAGACTGAGTGGCAGGCTATCTGCCCTCACCCTGTATACGCCGCAATGCCCGTGGTTTACTGCAGCCGGGCGACCAACAGGGCTTTTCCTGCATGCTAGGCAACCAGATCAAACGCCGGCTTCGATCGGCTCAGACTTACTTTCCCGGTATCCGAACCGCGAAGTTCTCTGCCTATAACTGGGCCACGCGAAATCTTGGTTGGCGCGTTGAACCGGAATTCAAGCTTCTGGATGCGCTTGGCTCTTGCAAACTGGCGATCGATATTGGCGCAAACTGGGGGCAGAGCATCTACGCACTGAAGCGGCATGCGAAGCCAGACAGGATCGTCAGCTTTGAACCAAACCCGCACCTATCCAGAAGGCTTGCGAGAGTTTTCGCCAACGATCCGCAAGTCCAGGTTGAACGGTTCGCTCTTGCCGACACGCCTGGCGAGTTTGACCTCTATCTGCCGACCTATCGCGGCTATGAATATGATGGGTTGGCCAGCCTAGACTATGGCAGCGCAGCTGAATGGCTCAATCCCAGGCGTATGGCGGGTTTCGATCCTGAATTGCTCGACATTCAGCAACACCGCATCGAAGTGCGCACGCTTGATAGTTATGAACTGTCGCCCGACATCATCAAAATCGACGTGCAGGGGCTTGAGGAAGCAGTGATCAAAGGCGCCATGGAAACGATCGCGCGCAGCGAACCCGTTTTGATTATCGAAGACCCGACAAGGGGGCTGATTGAATGCCTGGCAGACACCGGTCTCATGCACTACGGGCTTATTGACGGACGACTGATCCACGGCGATCTCTCGCAGCCCAACTCAATGTTCCTGAGCAAAGAAAAGCTCGCGTTGCTCCAATCCTGAGGTTCGCCAGAAATGATGAAAAGCTGCATCATCGGGCTGGAGTGAATCGCCCTCCGCTCCTATGTACCCCGCATGCGTATAGCCATTGCTTCAGATCACGCCGCGACCGAAATGA